>CAZFQV010000369.1:0-2742 GCA_964521175.1 uncultured Sphingobacterium sp. | reverse complement strand
TACTGTAAAATTTGATTATAAAGTTTACTTCACGAGGGGTCTGTTTCACATATCGAATCAACTTTTTCGTGATTTTCTCGAAAGTGCTGTCACTCAGTATACCCGTCCTAAAGTATTGTTCGTTGTAGACCAAGGGGTTGCAGATACAGGTATTAGTATCGATCGGCAACTGAATGATTATTTCGGCAAGGACAAGCAACAACTCATTCCTGAAATCCTTTACGTCCCCGGCGGAGAGCTGGTTAAGAACGATACACGCTATGTAGACCGTATTCTGGACGCAGTCAATACTCACGGTATCGATAGGCATTCCTTCATTGCGGCAGTGGGAGGAGGATCCGTCTTGGATATGGTGGGATATGCTGCAGCGATCTCTCATCGTGGGATTAAGCATATCCGTATCCCCACTACCGTTTTATCGCAGAACGATTCTGGAATAGGGGTAAAAAATGGGATTAACTACTTTGGGAAAAAGAATTTTCTCGGGACTTTTTCTCCGCCTGCAGCAGTATTTAATGATGAGCTATTTCTGGAAACGCTGACCATGCGTGACTGGCGTTCAGGCATCTCAGAGGCTGTTAAAGTCGCTTTGATCAAGGATCCAGAATTCTTTAACTGGATTGAAGAGAATGCCGAGGCTCTCATATCTCGTGATATGAAGGTGATGAATTACCTGATATATCGCTGCGCCGAGCTTCATTTACAGCATATTGCGGGCAGTGATCCTTTTGAAACCGGCTCATCCAGGCCACTTGATTTCGGTCACTGGAGTGCGCATAAACTAGAACAACTCTCCGGATTTGAAATTCTGCACGGGGAGGCCGTAGCGATGGGTATTGCGATGGACTCTGCTTATTCCAATATCTGCGGAAGACTGTCTGAAACCGAAACTACAAGAATACTTCATTTACTGGATAAGCTAGGCTTTGAGATCAACCATCCATTAATGGCAGTAGATACAGAAGATAGCCTGATTATGCGGGGACTTGAAGAGTTTCGCGAACACCTCGGGGGCAGGCTGACTATTATGCTGCTTGACAGGATTGGAAAAGGGGTTGAAGTTCATGAAATTGATAGACAGGTATTACGTCAGGCGGGAGAAAAACTTAAAAGTTCGTTATGAAACTTGGATCGGGGCATTTAACGTATTGTACAAACATACATCCCGGCGAAAGCTGGATTGATCACTTTGCTGCTTTAAAGAACAATTTCCCGCTCATAAAGCAGTGGTTTTCAGAACGCCAGCCTATGGGTATAGGGCTTAGGTTATCCAACCAGGCTAGTCTTGAGCTCATGAACGACGAACACCTTAGTCACTTTAGATCCTGGCTTGCTGAAAATGACGCTTACGTATTTACCATGAATGGATTCCCTTATGGGGATTTCCATCATGCCATTGTGAAAGATGCCGTACACTCACCTGACTGGACTACTACTGAGCGGATTGACTATACGATTCGCTTGTTCCATATCCTGGCACAGCTGCTTCCAAAAGGGCTGGAAGGTGGAATTTCTACTTCTCCGCTCAGCTATAGACACTGGTTTCCAAAATCTGAACTTCCCCGGGTCACTGAGCGGGCTACTCAGCATATCCTGCTGGTAGTCGAAACATTGTTCAAGATCAGAGAATTGAATGGCATTTCGATGCATCTCGATATTGAACCCGAACCTGACGGTATTCTCGAAACCGGAGCAGAGTTTATCAGGTGGTATGAGGAGGTTTTGATACCGCAGGCGCGCAAAAGTCTTACCGAGAGTTTAACCATCTCAGTCTATGAAGCAGAAGAATGTGTCAGGGAACATATCCGTTTGTGCTACGATGTTTGTCATTTTGCAATCGGCTACGAGCAGCATCCGGTCGTTTTAAAAGAACTTGAAGATAAAAGAATTAGAGTAGGTAAAATCCAAATCAGTGCAGCCCTGAAAGCAGAATTCTCAGGGGGCCATACCAGAGAGGCCCTGGCCAGGGCCTTTACCCGATTTAACGAACCGGTCTATCTTCATCAGGTAGTGGCTCGGTGTAAAGACAGCTCTCTGATCCGCTACAGGGATCTCCCTGAGGCCTTACAGGATATCGACAATTCCCGGGTTGAGGAATGGCGCGCACATTTCCACGTTCCGATCTTTACCCAAGATATGGGCTTGTTGAAATCTACCCAGCAGGATATCGAAGAAGTGCTTCGTATCCAGATGCAAAATCCCTTTACGGCTCATATGGAAGTGGAAACGTATACCTGGGAGGTACTGCCGGATACGCTTAAGATACCTTTAAGCTTGTCAATCAGCAGGGAATTAAACTGGGTAAAAGACCTTTTAGATTGATAGAGAAGTAAAACATGAATAAAACCGTGGTCATTGATGTTGTTGGATTGTCGTCATCGATAATCGGGGAGTATACACCTTTCCTGAAAAAATATATAGCAGACAGAAATATGGTTCGTATTGAGCCAGTGCTACCAGCCCTTACTACTACTTCCCAGTCTACTTATTTGACAGGCGAATGGCCTGCCAGGACGGGTATCGTCGGTAATGGTTGGTATGATCGTACCAATTGTGAAATTAAATTCTGGAAACAGTCTAACAAACTGGTCAAATCGGAAAAGATCTGGGAAAAGGCGAAACGAGAAGACCCGTCTTTTACCTGTGCAAATATGTTCTGGTGGTATAATATGTATTCCACTGCTGACTACGCGGTTACACCCCGCCCCAATTACTTAGCTGATGGCAGAAAGATGCCTGATT
>CAZFQV010000368.1:0-2748 GCA_964521175.1 uncultured Sphingobacterium sp. | reverse complement strand
CAATATGTTTAAAAAGCTGTTTGGGTTTGAGATTATGCCAGGCGATATCATCCAGGGTACCGCCGAAGTTGATATAGTAATCAATATTATTCCGCTTGAATTCTTCAATCACATGCTCCCTGAAATTCACCCCGGCTATCCAACCCTCATCTACTTCCTGAAACCATTCTTCATAGTAGCAATCGTCGGAAGAATGAAAATTTAACACATTGTCGCCTATTAGAATAAATTTATTGATCCCATCACTCATCATCAGATCTAAGACCTCCCGTTTAAGGATCATAATATCATTGTGCAGTGCGTCGTTCCATTCTCCGATAAACTCAATGATGGTATAGCTCAGTTCATAGTCGGCATATAGCACCTTCAGATAGAGCGTTTGCGAGCCAAAAAAATCCCATTGAGGATGAATGAGGTAATTATAGATCTGCTTATCGAATTCAAACTCACTATAATCCGTTTCGAAGAAAGGCGAGCGCGGGTCTTCTGACGCGGTATAGTCGTCACGCCACTTGTAATAAGGTTCAATCTCGTGCATTGCCTTTTATTATCGAACGCCAGGTAGGAGAATTAATTTCAGACCAGATCCATATTATTCCGGCTGGCATTGTCAATCGCTTTACGCACATTGCCATATTTGTCAAGTAGTTTCTGGGCAGCTGCCTGATCTAGTCTGGTAGCCTGCATGACCATTTTCACTGCGCGTCCGACAAGTTTATTATTGGTTAATTGCATATCCACCATTTTGTTTCCTTTAACGCGGCCTAGTCTGATCATTGTAGCTGTGCTGATCATATTCAAAATTAGCTTTTGTGCTGTGCCTGATTTCATCCGTGTTGAGCCGGTAACAAATTCAGGTCCTACCACCACTTCGATGGCATGTCTGGCTTCAGCAGCTATAGCGCTACCCTCATTGCATACTACACAGGCCGTTTCCAGACCATGTTTGTTGGCCTGTCTCAAACCGCCGACTACATAAGGGGTGGTGCCTGATGCGGCGATTCCCAGCACTACATCTTTTTCAGAGATATTATATGCCAGGAGATCTTTCCAAGCTTGCTCCTGATCGTCTTCAGCGTTTTCTACCGCTTTTCGGATGGCCGTGTCGCCTCCGGCAATGATTCCGATAACCATATCAAATGGGACGCCGAACGTTGGCGGGCATTCGGACGCATCCAAGATACCCAGTCGGCCACTGGTGCCGGCTCCGATATAAAAAAGACGACCTCCTTTTTTGATTTTATCGACGACGATATTAACCACTTCTTCAATAACAGGAATTACTTTCTCTACGGCATGAGGTACTGTGGTATCTTCCTTATTGATGCCGTACAATAATTCTGCAACAGACATCGTATCAAGATCGTTATAATTTGAGTCCGCTTCTGTAATTTGTTTCATTTCTTAAATTAAAATGCTAAAATCGGAATAAAACTGATAGCTTATAATATTTTTAATTTTTAAGTATTGAAAATTGGAATAAACATTCCATGGTAAAATTTCGATAAAATTAAAAAAATATGCTTTGTGATGAGAGATCAGGTATATTATGATATTACCTTTACAGTCTTTTTCAGGAATATAAATAATGGGATCTTTTACGAGAAGGAATTTGTGGGTGGCTGCCGGGTATTCCGCGGTGCTTATCGCCGGGCTTTTACTAGGCCCCAGGATGGAGGCCGAGAATAATAATTCGAAGAACGGGTCATTTCTGCCTTTCGGCCTGGGAGACCGCTCTGGCAAAGTAGAGCGGGTTATTCGAATCATCAATGAAAATTATGTAGATTCTATTGAGTTGGACACCATTCAGGATATTGCTATCCAGGAGGTACTGAAACATCTGGATCCTCATTCCTCTTACCTGTCACCTGCGGATGCACGTATGTTTTCGGAAGACCTCGAGGGAAATTTTAATGGTATAGGTATTGAATATTACATCTTGAATGATACCCTGCTGGTGACGGCGGTATACCCTAATGGTCCGGCAAAAGAAGCCGGCATGAAGCATGGGGATAAAATTTTGGCCATAAATAAACAGACCGTATCCGGGATACAAATTACTCCGAAAAAGGTAGTTGAGCAAATCCGTGGCCCAAAAGGTACAGCAGTAGATATTCTGTTAAAACGAGGGAATAGAGAAAAAAGCCTGCGAGTATTACGCGATAGAATAATAGTGAGTAGTATCGATGCAGCATATATGCTAAACAAAGTATGCGGATATATTAAGATCAGCAAATTTGGGGCACAGACGGATGATGATTTTATCCAAAAGCTGCAGAGTTTACAGGAACTGGGTATGACGAGCCTCATCCTCGATCTGCGCGGCAATGGTGGGGGCTATCTAAGTGCGGCTACAGGCCTTGCTGATCAGTTTCTCAAGAAGGATGAATTGATTGTTTATACCGAAGGCCTGCACGAGCCACGTACCGACTATTATGCGACTGCGAAAGGTCGTTTTGAAGATGGCAAGTTGGTTATTCTTATTGACGAGAATACAGCATCCGCCAGTGAGATTCTGGCCGGGGCGGTTCAGGATCTGGATCGTGGAACTATTATCGGAAGGAGATCTTTTGGGAAAGGATTGGTGCAGGAGCAATTTGATTTCGGGGATGGCTCGGCTTTAAATTTGACCATTGCGCGCTACTTTACCGCTTCAGGGCGGTCGATACAGAAATCCTATGACAAGGGTAAGGCTGCTTATTACAGCGAAGTCGGCAACCGATATAAGAGTGGAGAGCTGATCTCAAA
>CAZFQV010000367.1:0-2753 GCA_964521175.1 uncultured Sphingobacterium sp. | reverse complement strand
GGGCTAAATTTATTGACCTGACGTGAATTAGTCTTTTAACAATAAAGCGCTAAAATTAGTAAGTTTGCCCCATGCCAGATTTCATATTAGAAGGAGAGTATATCCCGATGATCAGCTTATTAAAAACGCTCAATCTTGTTCAAAGTGGAGGCGAAGCCCGGATGGTGGTATCCGAGGGTCTTGTTAAATGCAATGGCGACGTGGATTTTCGCAAACGACTGAAAGTTAAACGCGGTGACACCGTTGAGTTTAATGGCATACAAATAAACATCAAATGAAACCGATTCAAAGTGCCAGTTACCAGGTTATTTTTGAGAATAGTCTCCAAGAATTACACAAATTTCTTACCAGCCGTAAATACAGCCGGGCTTTCGTTCTGGTGGACAGCAACACTGAACAGCATTGCCTGCCTATCCTGCAGCAGGCTTTAAGTGACATAGATTACGACCTGATAGAAATTACTCCGGGTGAAGAGAACAAAAACATCGACTTTTGTATCGGTATCTGGCGGATGCTCCTGGATTTTGGCGCTGACCGGAATAGTGTATTAATCAACCTGGGTGGAGGGGTGGTAACAGACATGGGCGGCTTTGCTGCTTCCACTTTTAAGCGCGGGATTGACTTTATCCAGGTGCCTACAACACTCCTCTCCCAGGTGGATGCCTCGGTAGGGGGTAAAACGGGTATCGATATGGATAATGTAAAAAATATCATCGGCACCTTTACTCAGCCGCAGGGAGTATTTATTCATACAGGTTTTCTTAGTACGCTTAATGAACGCGAACTGCACTCCGGCTATGCTGAGGTAATCAAGCATGGCCTCATTTATGATGCTTCTTTATTCAGGAAATTAAAGGATTCGGACGCTGGTAAGCTGTCCGACGAGACTATTTATCGCTCCGTTGAGATAAAAAATGAAGTAGTGAAGGCCGACCCTTTCGAAAAGGGCTTGCGCAAGATCCTTAACTTCGGTCATACTATTGGTCATGCCATAGAAAGCTATTCGCTGAAGAACGATGATGCCCCCCTGCTCCATGGTGAAGCCATCGCTATCGGTTTTATCTGTGAAGCTTACCTTTCGTCAAAAAAGAACGGCTTCAGCAAGGCCGATCTACATGAAACGGTAGCAGCCATAGAGACGGTTTACCCCTCCTACCCGCTTAAAAAGGAAACTTATCCGGCGCTGCTGGAAATTATGAAGAACGACAAAAAGAATAACGCCGGTCAGATCAGTTTTTCGCTTCTCAGCACAATAGGGCATTGTGATTTCGACAGATTCTGTACCGAAGAAGAGATCTTTGAAAGCCTGGATTATTATTCCCGGAGGCATCAGAGACAGGCTTAAAGAAAAAAACATTTTTATATTGACAAAGAAAAATAAGTTCGTACATTTGGGCACAACGAAAAAATGAACACCAACAACACATATTACTTCGCTTATTTTTACTTTCCACAGTAAAGCGGGGATAATATGCAATAGATCTTATAAAAGAAAATGTAGCAAAAAAGTCCCTGCCAACAAGCAGGGGCTTTTTTTATTTAATTTAAAATGCAAAAGAAACGCGTAGCCATCCAGGGCATTAAGGCTTCCTTCCATGAAGAGGCGGCATTCAAATTTTTCGGTAAGGATATCGAAACGATTGAGTGCAATTCTTTTAAGCAAACTTGTGAGTCACTCCGGCTAAAACAGGCCGATTACGTGGTGATGGCTATTGAAAATTCTATTGCCGGAAGTCTGCTGCCAAACTATACCCTGCTCCGCGAATATAATTTTCCTATAGTAGGCGAGGTGTATCTTCAAATACAGCTTCACCTGCTGACTTTACCGGGTGTAAAATTTGAAGACATTAAATATGTCACTTCCCATCCTATTGCCATCCGTCAATGCGGTGATTTCCTCGATGAATTTCCCCAACTAAAGGTTATAGAGAGTAGTGACACTGCCGCCTGCGCGAAGAAAATCCGGGAAGAGAACCTTAATGATACGGCAGCGATAGCAAATACACTTGCTGCAAAGCTTTACAATCTGGAGATCATGGAGAGAAGGATCGAGTCGAATAAGAAAAACTATACCCGTTTTCTGATCCTTAGTGATAAGAGCGCGGAGAATAAATCATTTAACCAGGCCTCTCTAAGCTTCCAGGTAGGAAATGCCGTGGGATCCCTGGCAGAAGTGCTCAACATTTTTGCGAGCCATGGCATCAACCTGAGTAAGATACAGTCGATGCCGGTTCTGGGAAAAAGAAATGAATACAACTTTTACGTCGATATAGAATGGGGAAGCCAGTCTGATTACGATGACGCCATCCGTAAAGTACTTAAACACACCATCAACTTTACGATTATGGGAGAGTATCAGAAAAATGATATTGTTTAAACCAAAAATTAGAATATAAATTAAAAATTCAATGCAATTAGCCGACCGTCATACCGGGATGCTGATCTTAAATCAAAAATGATGAAATTAAACTTAAAGCTACAGCCAATTGATACCTGGTTGAAAAAGACTAGTGACCCTTTATTGATTTCAGGGCCCTGCAGCGCTGAAACAGAAGATCAGTTACTGGCAACAGCTCATCTGTTAGCAAAAACAGGCAAAGTATCTGTTCTAAGAGCAGGAATATGGAAGCCCCGTACTCGTCCGGGAGAGTTTGAAGGAGTAGGCAGCATCGGCCTGACCTGGTTAAACCGTGCGAAAGAAGAAACAGGGCTCCCTACAGCAGTAGAAGTGGCAAACGCCAAGCATGTGGAAG
>CAZFQV010000366.1:0-2761 GCA_964521175.1 uncultured Sphingobacterium sp. | reverse complement strand
ACATATTTTTTGATTCGGGAAAGTTCTTTCAAAAAACAGATAAGACATGATAATCCGGCTCGATTCTTTACGTTTTATTAACTTAGAAAGTTCAACAGAACAGCCATGAAACTAATTATATACATCGCTCTGGCATTCACCGCTTTAGTTAGCTCTACGAGCGCTCAGGCTCAACATACCGGCCAAAATCCCCCGAAAATGGACTATCCAGAAACTATTAAAACAGAAAAATCAGACACCTATTTCGGGACGGACGTTGCCGATCCTTATCGCTGGCTGGAAGACGATCGCTCGGCGGAAACTAAAGCATGGGTAGATGCGCAAAACGCAGTAACCCATAATTATCTGTCAAAAATTCCCTTCCTGAGCCAAATTAAGAGTCGGCTGGAAACCCTTTGGAATTATGAAAAATATACCGCGCCTTTCAGGGAAGGAGATTATACCTATTTCTATAAAAATGACGGGTTGCAAAACCAATATGTTCTGTACCGACAAAAAGACAAGGGAACGGCGGAAGTTTTTCTAGACCCCAACAAATTTTCTCAGGACGGCACCACTTCCCTTGCGGGAATAGAGTTTACAAAAGACGGAAGTATGGCAGCATACCAAATCTCTGAAGGAGGATCCGACTGGCGAAAAGTGATTATTGTTAAAACTAACGACCTATCCCTAGTGGGTGATACGCTGCGGGACATAAAATTTTCAGGGCTTGCATGGAAGAATCAAGAAGGTTTTTACTACAGTAGTTATGACAAGCCAAAAACAGGAAGCCTGCTCTCGGGCTTAACACAATACCATAAACTCTATTTTCATCAAATTGGAACAAAGCAGGCAGATGATATACTGATCTTTGGAGGAGATGTTACTCCCAGGAGGTATATCAGTGCCACGGTTACGGAAGACCAGCGATTCCTGGTGATTACCGCTGCTGAATCGACTACGGGTAATGAGCTGTATATTCAGGATCTTTCAGAACCAGGAACTCCGATCCGGCCTGTTATCCATGATTTTACCGGAGACCACCAGGTGATCCATAACGAAGGTAACACCCTTTATATTCTCACTAATTTGAATGCTCCCAATTTTAAAGTCGTTACGGTCGATGCCAGTAATCCTTCGTCTAAAAACTGGAAGGATCTTATACCCGAAACCGAAAATGTACTGGACGCCAGCACAGCGGGCGGCAAGCTTTTTGCCAACTACCTTAAAGATGCTACTTCCCTTGTGAAGCAATATGATATGGAAGGACAGCTCGAACGGACGGTTACCCTTCCGGGGATAGGCACAGCGAGCGGATTCAGTGCTAAAAGAGATGAAAAAGACCTCTATTATACTTTTACATCTTACATCTATCCGTCAACAGTCTTCAGATATATTATCGGCACCGGTCAGTCGCTGGAATATAAAAAATCCAGCGTTGACTTTGATCCTAGCGGCTATATATCCAAACAGGTTTTCTACGATTCAAAGGATGGCACAAAAGTGCCGATGATCATCACTTACAAAAAGGGACTTGAGCTTAATGGAAAAAACCCAGTCCTGCTTTATGGTTATGGTGGGTTCAGCGTAAGCCTAACCCCTGTGTTTAGCACTTCTAATATTATACTGCTCGAGCAGGGAGGCATATTTGCTGTCCCTAACCTTCGTGGCGGAGGTGAATATGGAGAAAAGTGGCACCTTTCGGGCACCAAAATGAATAAACAAAATGTTTTCGATGACTTTATTGCTGCAGCAGAATATCTTATCGGAAATAATTATACCTCCAATGAGTATCTCGCAATCTCCGGCGGATCTAACGGTGGCCTGCTGGTCGGCGCTGTAATGAGTCAGCGGCCAGGGCTTTTCAAGGTTGCCCTGCCGGCGGTAGGCGTGCTGGACATGTTGCGTTATAATAAGTTTACTGCCGGAGCAGGATGGGCTTATGATTATGGCACTGCTGAAGACTCGAAAGAGATGTTTGATTATCTACTGAAATATTCACCCTACCACGCATTAAAACCCGGCGTTTCCTATCCCGCAACTTTAATTACCACAGCCGATCACGACGACAGGGTGGTCCCGGCACATTCCTTTAAATTCGCGGCGCGCTTACAGGAATACCACCGGGGCACCAGCCCGGCGCTGATCAGGATCGAAACGAATGCCGGTCATGGGGCAGGAAAACCCACCTCTAAAATTATTGAGGAACAAGCCGATAAATGGGCCTTTATACTTTACAATATGGGATTGAAATACGTACCCTGAACAGCCTCTGGCGACCTAACCCCTGAAACCTAATACCTGAAACCTAATACCTACAACTCACTGCGCACTCGCAGAAAACTCATCCCCGGGCTTCCCGATGGATTTATAGGTGCCTTCTCCGTTGAGGATGGATGTTATCATTGATTTATTGACAATAACCTGGAGCGATTCGTTCAGTTCATTATCATACTTAAAGCCTTGCTTAAGCCTTCCTTTACTGTAGTAGTAGCGGGATACGATCTCTGACTCAAGAACCCTCCGAATCTCATCCTTAAACTGCACGAGATCATTCTTTTTACTATAAGAAATCTTCGATTTTAAGGCCTCAAACTCTGGTTTAATATCTGCCAGCTTACTTTCCTTTTCGGCCTCGTCATATAGTTCATTCAGGATACTTTCGGTCTGGGTGTCGTAATTGTAATCACGGGCAGACAGATAAGTCATAAAATCATTGTATTCGGCGTCAGTAAGTCTGAATCCTTCCGGGTCAGATATCGTACCATGCTTACTTCGATAC
>CAZFQV010000365.1:0-2793 GCA_964521175.1 uncultured Sphingobacterium sp. | reverse complement strand
ATGGTTTTGAAGAAGAAAGCCTCTTCTTGCATGTCGGTAAAGCCGGATTCAATGACGTGTTGCCTAAGACCTCTCAGAGTTTCCTGAACTACCGCTAGGATCTCCGCAAACTTCTTCGTGCTGTTTTCATGTTTTAAGCCTATGATCTCTATGTCCTGTTCCAGACCCGCATAAAGCTTATCGGTAAATTCGATTAACATATACAAAATTTAAGTAAATCCTGCCATGCCTGTTAACTGGCCACAACTACATCACTTCAGGCAGGAACAAGTAGATAATCTCCCATAGGCGGTAACTTATAACACAGGCAAAGTTCGGGAGAATATAGGCGCATGTAAATACGCAAAATCAACTAAATCGCTCGAAATGAGGTACGTAAAAAGACGTATTTTGCCTTAAAACAGATGAAAGGGTGGTAGTAATCTTATGAATTGAGTTGATCGAGCTTATGTAAGAGCTCAACCTTATTTGACGACTTGGTCTTCTCGAAGGCATTCTGAACGTGCGTGGACACGGTCCTTTGGGAGATAAATAATCTGTTGGCAATTTCTTTGTACTTCAATCCTTGACGGATAAATTGGATAATTTCTACCTCGCGGTTTGTTAGCTGGTATAGCTGGACGTTTTTATCGAACACATAAGGTTGGGTCACTGTCGAACTCAGTTCGAGGAACTGTTCATACTCTTTCCGCGCCTTTTTTATGGACCGGGTAATGAATATTACCGTAATGATCACAAATCCACCATTAGTCATAATGACCTCCGCGAGCTGTCCTACGCGAAAATAAGCGAATATGGTTAGTGTTGCCCAGGGAAGTAGTGCACAATAAACGGCGGTCATTTCAAGAAAGTTTATTTTGCCGCGATCTTCAGTATACTTCAACTTTATCGCCCTTAATATGGCCCATAATAGTATAAACGAATAGAAAAATGGAATTATAATGCCATACTTGATGGCCCAGTCCAAATTACCATTGATAGAATAGGCAATGACGAAGAATATAATATAGGGGGCGATTAAGAAGAGTGGCACGCCGTATAAGGCGTGGAAGCGCAGTCTTTTAAGGTTAAATCCTTTGTAAAAGTAATATGGAAAGTACGCAGCGGCAAAAAATCCACTTCCATAGGCAATGATGTTCTGAGTAATAATCGGAATATTAAGTTTTGGATCAGGGAAAAGTCCACCGGTTATATTATAAATGATAAGAAGAAAAAGTAGAATCAAGTACCATTTTCTGCTCTCATCCTGAGGTCTGGACAGATAATAAATCAGCTGGTAAAAGAACATTATGATTTCGAGCAAAGCGAAAACAAATGTCACAATGTGCATTTCTGTACCGAATACCAGCATGTTTATACAAGATAGGTTTAATTTATTTTGTGGCTACTTCTCGTTTAAGAAAGAACAACTTATACCCTAGATCAAGTTCATTGTATATATCAAACCCAAATTTCTTATACCAGGGTAAATTTTTGAGAGTTGAGGTTTCAAGGAAAATTTGTCTTTTTTTACGACTGCTATCTTCGATTATTTCATTAAGTAGCTTGGTGCCATCTCCTGTATTTTGATATTTCGGATCTACACCAATGAACCACAGGTAATACATTAACTCTTTTGGCTGAAGGTTTTTTATTTTTTCTTCCCTTGATAAGGCTTTCTGGATGTTACTTATTCCAACAGATGAGAGTATCAATTTCACATCCAATAAAATCGATTTAAAGCTTGTCCTTTTTTGATCCGGGAATAACACCAGTGCACAGGCCTTTTTATCGTCTGACAAAAAAACTTCACCAAAAGCATAGCACACTTCAAACGAATAATCCATTAAAGCCTTGATTCTTTTAGATCTATTTTGATCCTGTTGTACGATATAATTGACGCTCTGGTTATCATCAAAAGATTGGGCGAGAATATCCACCACTAGAGCTTTATCACTATAGGTTGCTTTCATCATAGCATAGGTTAGATTCTTCATAAAACGTTATTTTACAGCAATTTGTTTCATTAATAGGAGTCAAATATCAGATGCGCTCGTGGATAATAAAAACTTTGTACCTTTGTGCCGCATGAAGTATATCACCTTTATATTAGCCCTTATAGTCGTTGCTGCGAGCATTGCTCCATGCCTGGACGTAGAAGCAGCTTCATTGAGTGATATTAAAACAGAACTTATAAGTTCTGATACAAATCAGCACCAGGCTGTCGGCGACATATGCAGTCCTTTCTGTACGTGTTCTTGCTGTGTGACCTCTGCTGATGTATTTAGTTGTGTATATAAATTACATACTATTGCAAAAATTCCCATGGATATGCCTGTGTTTAATCAAAACATGATGAAAAATTCAGGTATTTCCTTCTGGCAACCTCCCAAAGTTTAAGTAAAACACTATTCAGGTTATCTCCTGAAGCATAAGCATCCTCGTTTTACTTAAAATCATTTTTCATGTTAGACAGAATTATACGGTTTAGTATCCGTAATAAACTTGTCATTGGCGTGTTTACCCTTGCCCTAATTGTTTGGGGAATTTGGAGTGCTACACAATTGCCGGTCGACGCCTTACCTGATATTACCAATAATCAGGTACAAATCCTTACAAAGGCACCCACTTTAGCTGCTCAGGAAGTGGAACAATTTATTACCTACCCAGTTGAAAAGTCAATGGGTAATCTACCAAATCTCACTGAGATGCGTTCATTCTCACGCTTCGGGATAAGCGTAATTACGCTGGTGTTTGACGAGTCCACAAATATCTATTTCGCACGTCAGCTCATAGCCGAGAAACTAAATGAAG
>CAZFQV010000364.1:0-2795 GCA_964521175.1 uncultured Sphingobacterium sp. | reverse complement strand
TGCTTCCAACAATGACAGTATTGAAAGAAAGATCATTTTCAGTACGTTTAACGGCCTTTTTTTCATCGGCAGTTTTGTTAATTGAGGAGAGGCTTGATTTGAAAGAGGAAACAATTGTGGGAATTGTCTTGACCAGGGTGATGAAACCACCTGCAGCTACAGCACCGGCGCCGATCTGTTTGACATAGGCTTGATAAATTGCTGTCGCCGTATTCGAGAATGTGCCTGTGGACGGATCCCACATACCGGGGCCGCCCCGGCTAAATATATCTTGCAGATAACCCAGTTTAATTAATTGAAGAGCAATGACTTCACCAGGAACAAGACTAGCAAGCAGGGGGATAATACCCAGCCAGGCCAATACCCCTCCAGCAACGAGTACCCCGGCGATCTTAGGACCTATTATATAGCCGACGCCCAAGTATTCAGGAGTAATTTCTCCGTTTATTGTTGCTGATGGAAAGTATTTGTTGGTCTGAGATGTAGCCCAGGCGGGAGCTTCCGCAATGACATGAAACACCTTTTGCAGAATAGCATAGACGAAAGCAAAGGCGAGACCGTAATAGGCGGTTTTTGCAAAATTGCCACCTTTTTCACCAGCGATGAGTACGGATGCACACGCCGTCCCTTCAGGATAAGGGAGACTTTTATGCTCATCCACGATAAGTGATTTTCGTAAGGGAATCATCATTAACGTACCCAGAATCCCTCCAAGGGCTGCCAAAATAAATATCGGCCAGTACGAAAAGAATGATTCACTGTTGCTTCCTGCGGAAAGAAATAAAAAGCCGGGGAGGGTGAAAACCACACCTGCAGCAATAGATTCACCCGCTGAGCCTGTAGTCTGGATGATATTATTTTCAAGAATGGTCGTTTTGAAGAACTTTCTGCCAATTGAGATAGCCAGGACAGAAATCGGAATGGAAGCTGATACCGTTAATCCAGCTTTTAGGGCCAGGTAAACTGTCGCTGCTCCAAATATAATTCCGAATACAGCGCCGAGTAATACTGATTTTATGGTAAATTCAGCCACTTTGCTGTTTGCCGGAATATAGGGTCGAAATTCAATCGGGGTGTTATGTTCTGACATATTGTTTAAGGTTGACTTTCCGGAATTAAAGATAATATTTTTGAGATCTTCGCAAACTAATTAAAATATTTAATGATGAATAAGGCGGTTTTTTTAGATAGAGACGGTGTGCTTAACAAGGAGCTGGGCGATTATGTATGCCGGGTCGAAGATTTTCAGGTATTGGAGCATAATTTTGCCCCGCTAAGAGAACTACAGGCCAAAGGATACCTGTTGATTGTGATTACAAATCAAGGCGGACTGGCCAAGGGATGGTATTCATTGCAGACATTAGAGAAAATGCACCATCATTTGAGGGAGGTCTATCTGGAAAATGGAATCCGTCTTACAGAAATATATTATTGCAGGCACCACCCGGAATATAACGGCAGATGCCTTTGTCGTAAACCCGGTTCGCTTATGTTGGAGAAGGCTATGGCTCGGTTCAACATTGCCGCATCAGAATCATATTTTATCGGTGATCGCGAACGTGATGTTATCGCAGGTGAATCAGCAGGGATAACCGGAATATTGATCGACAGCGACCAGCCCTTAGCGGAAGTAATGGGCCTTATTAGTTAGAAAGAAATTAAGGATTGTGTCAAACGGCCCTTTGCTCAAGTATCGCTTTAAGAATTCTTTCGCCATGCTCTCTTGAGTTCTCGATAAACCAAATATGGGTATCCATTCCGCCGCAAACTACTCCGGCGAGAAAAATTCCTTTCTTATTGGTCTCCATGGTTTCCGGATTATGTTCTGGAATTCTCATTTTATCTTCTGAAAGATGAATACCCAACTTTTGCAAAAAGGAGAAGTCGGGCTGATAGCCAGTCATGGCCAACACAAAATCATTCGGGATCGTCAATATGCCCTCGGGAGTTTCGATATCGACCTCATGTTCTCTCACCGCCTGCAGACTGGAGTTGAAATAAGTTTTTATGCTGCCCTCATTGATCCGGTTCACGATATCGGGTCGTACCCAGTATTTGACCCGCTCCCCAATCTGATCCTGCCGGATCACCATCGTCACTTCTGCTCCTTTGCGATAGGTTTCCAGCGCTGCATCCACAGACGAATTATTGGCTCCCACCACAACTACCTTTTGTCTGGCATAGAAATGGGGGTCTTTATAATAGTGTCTAACCTTCGGCAAATTTTCACCCGGAATATTCATGCTGTTGGGGACATCATAAAATCCAGTGGATACAATGATATTTCGGGCTTTATAAGTCGACTTACTTGTCTTAATGAGGTAGTGGCCCGATAAATCTTCTATATTTTCCACGTTTTCAAACAAGCAGATATTCAATGCAAACTTCTCTGAAACTCTACGGTAATACTCTAATGCCTCCGCTCTGGTAGGTTTGATATTATTCGAGACGAAAGGAACGCCGCCAATCTCCAGCTTTTCGGACGTGGAAAAGAAAGTCATGTTAGCCGGATAATTATATAAGGAATTGACCAGACAGCCTTTTTCGATAATAATATAGGACAGTCCTGCTTTCATGGCGTCGATGGCGCATGTAAGTCCGATGGGACCGCCTCCTATTATTAGAATATCGTAGGGCATTTTTTATGGGCTATGGGCTTTCAGCTATTAAGTGTTAGACTTCATTTGAATCAGTTTTCCGCATTGACAAATCGACAAATCGACAAATTGCCTAACCTTTCACTGCTTTTGCGTGATCGGCCAGGAATTGTGCAAGCCCGTTATCTGTTAGCGGGT
>CAZFQV010000363.1:0-2804 GCA_964521175.1 uncultured Sphingobacterium sp. | reverse complement strand
ACTATACGATACTTCTCCTGTGCGCGACAGCTTGTTGATCTGCTGCTGAGCCATGCCCAGTAGCATAAGTTTCTTCTTTACCGCATCCAGCATGCCATCCGGATTTCCTAATTCACGAATGAATAAAAATTCACGTTGGGCAGCAGCAAGGTCAGGCGAATAGATTTCCATAATCAACTGCCCCTTTTTTACTGGCTGGTAGTTGTACTTTATGTATAACTTTTCGATACGACCCGACACGCGGCTGGCAATGCTGACCTGGCTTCGTCTGTCAAAAGTCACCTGTCCGGGTACCTCGCGCAGGTAAATATTGCTACCCTTGGTCGCATGAATCACCGGCACGGTACTAAGTACCTGCGCATTAGCCGGTTTTAACAGGTAATTGAGACCGGTGTCTGGTTCCGAATGGGTTATCTGCTTCGTGTTCGCGCTATCGTCTGCTCCTTTATCATTCTGACAGGCCGCCAAAACAATCAAAGAGATATAGAGCAACCAGAGCTTACTGGTATAGTTCTTTTTCATATCCTGCAATCATTTTGTACAATTTCATTTTTTCATCCAGCACATCGATCTGCATCATAGTCAGTGCCTCCCAGGAACGAATCATTTCAGGAAGTGCTAATTTATTTTCCTGGTAATTAATCAGGTCGGCATCCATAGTTCTTTTCAAAGCAGGAATAATCGTTTCCTCCAGGGCAGTGATCCTCTTCTCCATGCTCCGTATCTCATGATTCATACCCACGAGTGTGCCCTGGCTCTCCAGTAGCATGGCGGAACGCTCTTTTTGCATCGCCTGGATCTCGAAATCCATCGCCTTAATCCCGGACTTATACTTGCCTGATGACCAGGGAGCAATCGGAATGCTGATCATTCCCATGATACTGTAAGCATTCGGCATCATGTTGCCCAGCGGAGTCATATGATCGAGACGGATCTGAAAATCCGGTTTCGCCTCTAGCCTCATTGCATCAATTCCTAATTTCATCGAATGTATGTTTTGTTCCACCCGCGCAATGTCTTTCCGTCGGCCCGCAAGAAGCAGGGTATCCGGAAAAAGTTCTGCTATAAACCGGGGCACATAAGCGGTATCGATCTTCAGCTCTTGATCTGGGGGTAAGTTCATCATGCTGTTGAGCTCCGCCTTTGCCCTTGCGGTCTCTCCTTCCTGCATACTTATCATGTTCTGATTCTCTCCGATACCTGCATCAGCTCTAAAGACTCCCGATAGCTGGGATTGGTTATAAGGATAACGGATCTGCTCAATTTTTTTAACCATTTGCAGTATCCTGTCGTTTTCTAATAACACCCGAATGCGGGCGCCGGCTACGATCAGAGTATAGTACAAGATCTTTGCTTTTGCCTTCATCTCATTCAAAGTGATTTCGCGGGCTGATAGCTCAATCGGCCCCTGAGACTCCACAAAACGCTTTTGTGCTTTTAACTTCCATGGATTGGGAATATCCTGTTCTAGCTGCAGCATAAGAGCACCCTGGTCGCTAGCCCTAGGATGCTGACCGGGATAGGGAGTCATATAAGTTCCGAAACCCACCATCGGTGCCATCCAGGCCATACCTGCTTCAGCTTTATGCGTAAAACTCTCTGCTCTTAAGGCATAGGTTTGGAGCAGGGTGTTATTATTCTCTATCCTTTTTAGAACGCTGTCTAAGGTAACAACTGTCTCCTGAGCCAATAAAGGCAAAGGCAAAACTGCCAGTACCCATAATATTCTTTTAATGATGAAGTTCCAGTTTTCCATATTTCTTTAATTCGTATTCCTTATTCATTAGAAAAATGAGCGGAGTGACTAATAATATATGTGTAGATGATGTAAGCACTCCTCCGATCATCGGTAATACGATCGGCTGCATCACATCTGTGCCTACTCCTGTCGCCCATAATACCGGGATCAGGCCAAACAGAGATACAGAAACCGTCATCAGTTTCGGTCGCAGTCTTTTAGCAGCGCCCCGTACTACATATTCCTTTAGATCTTCCTTCGTTATTTTTTCTCCCGCATCGCTCTTGGCTTTAATCAACTGATTCATGGCGTCGTTCAGATAAATAACCATGACGATTCCTGTTTCAACGGCAATCCCGAAGAGTGCAATAAAGCCGACTGCCACTCCTACTGATAAGCTAACACCCCAGAAATAGATAATATAGGCACCACCGATTAACGCAAAAGGCACAGTGATCAGACTCAAGAACGCCTCCCGTAAAGAATGAAACGCAAAATAGAGAGAGAAAAAAATAATTAACAGGACAATGGGTGCAATCCAAACTAACGTCTGCTGGCCACGAATCATATTCTCATATTGCCCGCTCCATTCCAGGAAGTAACCTTCCGGCACGATTCCTTCAGAGGCATTGATTTTATCGATAGCTTCCCTGACCGTACTACCCAGGTCTCTGTCTCGCACATTGAACATCACGGCCCCACGGAGCATTGCATTTTCGGAGTTGATCATCGCTGGTCCGTCTTCAAAGCGAATATCTGCTAATGAAGACAGTGGCACTTCTCCCATAACGGGTGAATACAACGGGATCCTTCTGATCTGGTCTACGCTATTCCGGAACTCCTGACCCAGGCGCACACTAATTGAAAAGCGTTGTCGGCCTTCGATGGTATTGCCGATAATAGCACCCCCCAACGCCGACTCTACCGTTTTATTGATATCGTCAATTGATAAGCCGTAACGTGCCAGGTTGCCCCGCTTAATATCTACCACGAGATATTTCCCCCCGGTAGTGGGGTCTACATACAAGTCACTGATGCCCCTTGTACCTTCCAAGGCCAGTTTCAG
>CAZFQV010000362.1:0-2813 GCA_964521175.1 uncultured Sphingobacterium sp. | reverse complement strand
TAATTTGACAAGATCTTAGGTTAAAATTATCGGTGATTCAAATTCTAAGGTTCAGCACAGAATTTTATTTCGAAACAAAAGAGGCCATCCCACTTAGGGGACAGCCTCTTTTTATTTCCGTACCCCTAGCATAATTACCCGAAAAAAAGTTTTTCGTACGCCCTGGCTAAGGCCTTGGTAATTTCACCTGGCTTCCCATTACCCAGAACTCTGCCGTCTATCCTCGTTACGGGAAGTATATTCTTAGTAGTGCTCGTTATAAACGCCTCTTTAGCCTGGCTAAGGTCGTCTATCGTCATATCCCGCTCACCTCCTTTAAACTCTGCAGATATCAACTCTAGAATATGTTTTCTGGATACTCCCTTAAGCAGATCATTTGCCGGAGTAAGGATTTCTCCTTTCGTATTCACTAAAAAGAAATTAGCCCTGGGACACTCCCTCAGTATTCCGTTATCGTGATAGAGAACATCATCAGCCTGCCGCTTCTTCAGCTCCGGCTGAAGCCAGATCGCTTGCAGATAATCCAGGGTCTTGGCCGTCGCAAACTGCCGCTGGTAATTATAACTGATAAGACTGATTGATCTCTCAGGATCGCGAATCACTATAAACTCTGACTGAGTAATAATCAGGTTGGGCTCGGCAATATTAAAGCCATCCGAGGAATATCCCCCGGTGAGGGTGATCTTAATGCCTGACTTAGAGATATTATTCTTGCGGATCAGCTCGTAGATCATGGCAGATACCTCCTCTCTGCTATATTTAATCGGCAAGCGCATTTGCTCCGCGGAATTAAAAAAACGATTCAAGTGATCATCCAGAAAAACGGGCTCGCCCGATAAAGTCTTAAGAAAATCAAATATCCCATATCCTCTTTGGATGGAAAGGTCAGTTACTTTAAGGTTGGCCTCATTTGCGGGGATCAGATCGCCGTTAAGCAGAATGTACATTGTATCTGTCATTATAGTCGATTATATCTTTTCAAAACGGGAATAACTTTCTCGAGAGAAAGAGCTTCCACTCTATGTCCTTTACGTCCACTCATACTTTTCGCTGCAAAAAGAGAATTTATAATTGCTTCTTCGGTAGCTTCAATGGCCGCCATAAACAAGGGTGAGGTGTAATCATTATGGAGATATTCTGTGCCCACAGTCGTCGAGACGGGCTGGTGCGGAACACGCACAGAGCTTGCTGTGGAAAATGCAATCACATAGTCACCACTACCGTTTGATGCGATCCCCCCTGTTTTCGCCATGCCCATGAATGCTCTTTTTGCCAGTCGTTCGAGATTTCGGGAATCGAGAGGAGCGTCGGTAGCCACCACCATCATACAGGATCCGTCGACGTTATTCAAAAGCTGGTCATTAAAGGAAAACTGCCCGAGTTCTTCCCCAACGGGAACACCGTCGATCTGAAGTACACCACCGAAGTTGGTCTGCACGAGTACCCCAACAGTATAAGCCCCGAGACTCTGTGGAAGTTTCCTTGATGAAGTGCCGATTCCCCCTTTAAATCCGAAACATACGGTCCCTGTCCCGGCGCCAACAGCACCCTCTTCCACCCGCCCCGCTTTAGCGCGGCTTATGGCCTTAAGTACATGCTGCGAACTAACGTGGCGTCCGCGGATATCATTAAGAAAACTGTCGTTGGTTTCTCCCACCACAGCATTCACCGACTGCACATTTTCATTTCCCGGTTGAGAAAGGGTATACGTTATTACAGCATCCATCGCTGCAGCGACACCCATGGTATTCGTCAAAATTATCGGACTTTCCAGATTGCCGAGTTCGTCAATCTGAGTGCTACCGCTAAGCTTTCCAAACCCGTTGCCACGATAAACTGCGGCCGGTACTTTCATCTGGAAGATATTACCCTCATGCGGCATAATAGCAGTTACACCGGTACGCACCGAATCATTGAAAATAAGAGTTTCATGTCCCACTTTCACGCCGCTCACATCCGTGATCGCATTCAGCTTACCCGATGGAAGAACACCTATCTTTAATCCCCAATCGCGCGGACGGGAATTATCTTGAGCGACAAGATAAATCGGCAGCAGAAAAATAAACAATAGCAGGATATATCTTTGCATGAATACAATATTAATCAATTATGTAAAAATGAAGGCATGTGTTTGTTGAATTTGCATTGTGCGACCTTGTTCTTTTTACAATAGGAAAACTTATATTGCATCATTATACCTGCACATTGTTAAAATGAAGTACGCTTTCTTTCGTAGCTGTATCTGTCTGATCATCGCCTGCCTGACGGTAGGCTCGGCCGAAGCTCAAAGCCGGAGAAAAGTTCGGAAAATATTCGAGCATTCAGAGATCATAAACAATCATTATACCGGCTTTGCCCTATACAAACAGGATACCGGCAAGCCAGTTTATGAGTTGGATGCGAACAAGCCGGCAATTCCGGCTTCGAATACTAAGCTTTTCACATTTTACACCGCTTTGCGCATGCTCGGGGATTCCATACCGGGTTTAAGATATATCACCAAAGGAGACTCCCTGATTTTCTGGGGTACAGGTGATCCCTCTATGCTTCATCCCGACCTGAAATCGACCCGGGTGTATGAGTTTCTAAAAGACTCCGGCCGCAAGCTATATTACTCGCATTCAAATGCAAGTACCTCTTTTTCCGGATCTGCGCTCTATACCATCGCGCTGGTGTCTTTGCCCGTAGGTGAAAACACTGCGCAGGCATACGCTGGATCTGATGGCAGGCTGCACTTGAAGCCCGCCTTTCTGGAGGCCTTCCTAAAAAGGGATACTTCCTACCATCCGCGATCCTTTGCGGTCAGGAGAGAT
>CAZFQV010000361.1:0-2835 GCA_964521175.1 uncultured Sphingobacterium sp. | reverse complement strand
TAAAGCACTACGCACAACACTTATCTGTGGCAACCCCGGAGAAACGGAACAGGATAATATGGAAATGCGACAATGGGTAGAGGAAAGTCGCTTCGATCGGCTGGGATGCTTCACCTATTCACACGAGGAGAAAACTCATGCTCATCAACTGAATGATGATGTTTCCGAAGAATTAAAACAACATCGCGCAGATTCCATCATGGGTATTCAGCAGCAAATTTCCTTCGAAAAAAATCAGCAGAAAATCGGAAAAATATTCAAGGTGCTTATCGATAAAAAAGAAGGCAGCTATCTTACCGGACGCACAGAATATGACTCTCCGGAAGTGGACAATGAGGTTCTGATCGATGTCAGATCCGATTATGCCACTCCTGGCAGCTTTGTGCAGGTTGAAATTGACCGTGCTGAAGATTTTGATCTATATGGACATATTGTCAAATAATAAATCTACCCCAAAGAATTCATTATATTCATCTAATTTAGTTTTCGATGAAGACAAGCTATATTGATTACAGTGAAACCCACAGTTTCTCCCCTGCAATAATCCGTTACTTAGAGAACGATCCGAGTCTTGCCAGTTTCAGCTCCTTCAGTCCGGACATAGCGGGATTCAGGGAATTAATCAATAGCAAAAAGAATAAACCTAATCGCTCAATTCTTAAACAGGTATTAAACAAACAATACGAAAAGCTGCCAGAGGTTCACAGCGCTGTGCAAAATAATATCTCCCTGCTCTCTGAGGACAGTACTTATACGGTTACCACCGGCCACCAGCTTAACTTATTTACCGGACCCTTATATTTTATATTTAAGATCGTCAGCGCCATTAACCTGGCCAAAGAACTTAAGGCAAGTTTCCCCAAAAAAAATTTTGTTCCGGTCTACTGGATGGCATCTGAGGATCATGATTTTCCTGAGATCAATCATACATACATTGCCGGAAAGAAAATAAGCTGGGACAGGGAAGCCGCAGGTGGAACAGGTCGTTTGATGACCCGGGGGATAGAACAAACCCTGAGAGAGTATATCAGCACCTTGGGTATTTCTGCCAACGCAGAGCAGCTCGGCAATCTAATGACTCTGGCCTATAACGGATCTGCGAACCTCGCCGATGCCACCCGATATATGGTGAATTCCCTGTTTCAAGAATATGGGCTGGTTATTCTGGATGCTGATGAGCCTTTGCTTAAAAAAGAGTTCGCTGCAATAATGACGAATGACATTATTCAGCAAAACAGCTTCAGGAATATTTCTGAAGCCAGTATTCAGCTGGAACGCCAGGGAATCGATGTGCAGGTCAACCCCAGAGAAATCAACTTCTTTTACCTTATTGATGGGCTGAGGCAACGACTCGTTTTTGAAGAAAATGAGTACAAAGTACTCGATTGCGATATTTCTTTTACTGAAGATGAGCTGAAAGAGGAGATAAAGAACGTTCCCGAAAGGTTCAGCCCGAACGTAGTCATGAGACCTCTATATCAGGAGTTTATTCTTCCTAACCTTGCCTATATCGGCGGTGGTGCCGAAATCGTATACTGGCTTCAACTAAAAAAGAATTTCGATTTTTATGATGTAGATTTCCCGATACTCCTGCTCAGAAACTCCGCATTGATCATTCCCGGCAGCGTCTCATCGAAAATATCCAGAACCGGCCTCTCCACTATTGATATTTTCAGAACAGCAGAGGAGTTAAAAAAAGAGTGGGTGGTACGTCATAGCGCACATACCTTAAATCTACACGATGAATGGAATGAGCTGAATGCGGTCTTTGATAAGATCAAACTACGGGCGCATAAAGTTGACCCTAGCCTTGCGCCGTCTACGGAAGCCGTAAAAGCTCGCCTTCATAAAGCAATAGCCAACCTGGAAAAGAAACTTATAAAAGCAGAAAAAAGAAATTATTCAGATGTTTTATCTCAGATTGATAAGTTCAAGGACAAACTTTTCCCCGGTGGAGGCCTGCAGGAGCGTAAGGAGAACTTCGGATCCTTCTACCTGAGTTACGGAAAGGATTTCATACCGATGCTTATCAGGAACTTCAGACCATTAGATCTGAAATTCACCATTTTAGAAGAATAATGATGACCTACCATACTTTCAGCGAAGATACGTTGCGCAATTTCACGATTCAGGTCTTTAAAAAGATGGGCTGTAAGACATCAGACGCAGAGCTTGCCGCTGACGTTCTCATAAAATCTGATTTACGTGGCATCGACTCCCATGGTGTCGCCAGACTTAACGGATATGTCAGATTATGGGATAAGAAAAGAATTAATACGAACCCCAACATCCGCATTGTACATGAAAGCGCTACTACAGCGACTATCGACGGCGATGCAGGTCTTGGCCTGGTTGTAGCACCTTTCGCCATGCAAGTCGCCATTCAAAAAGCAGAAAAATATGGGTCGGGCTGGGTATCCGTGAGAAACTCAAACCATTTTGGTATTGCCGGATACCATACTATGCTTGCCCTGGAAAAAGATATGATTGGCTTCGCCATGACCAATGCCAGTCCACTCGTCGCTCCCACTTTTTCGAATGAGAGAATGTTGGGTACCAACCCGATGTGCTACGCTTTCCCCGCAGGCGAATATCCCGATGTGATTATCGACATGGCCACGTCTGCTGCGGCTAACGGCAAACTTGAAATAGCTCAGCGCGCAGGCAAACAAGTGCCTGAAGGCTGGATCCAGGATAAAGACGGCAAGCCATCCGCTGACCCGCACGAACTGACAAACGGAGGTACGCCGCTGCCATTGGGTAGTGATCGCGACCACGCTAGTCAGAAACGTTTCCGCGTTAGCGCCACCGTTCGCATCCTCTCGGCAGTGCGGC
>CAZFQV010000360.1:0-2840 GCA_964521175.1 uncultured Sphingobacterium sp. | reverse complement strand
AACATATTTCCTTTACCATCAAAGGCAATAGGCTTGGTTTGATGCTCATGATAAGGGCCATCATCAACAACGATAGTGTCTACATGGCTGTCGGGCAGCAGTTCCCCTTTTTTTAGTTTGTTACGATAAACAACAAGTTCTGAGCTATAGTACAGATAATCATTATGAATTCGCATCGCCGTTCCGTAAGCTCTAACTTCATGCTTACCCCACAGCTGAACCGAATCTGCTTTTCCGTCGCCGTCAGTATCTCTTAGCGCTGCGTTTCCGTAACCCTCGGGAGATGGAACCCTTAATTTCACATAAATATCCCCATTCTCATTTACCGCCAGATGTCTTGCTCCGAGATAATTACCCCGGGGCGCGTTATTCGGTCGGTTGAGCTGATTACTTGGCGGTGCTCCCGGAATCACCGGCGGAACTGGCCGACTTCGTCTTTGGACGTTGGGGGCGTTTGCAGGCCGCGGCCTTGGTTGATTAGCCGGCAGAGGCTCAGATCCTCCACCCAGACTATCAACGACCACAACAGCTTCAAAACCGCCAGGAAGTGTCAATCCACCATTGTCTGTGTCGGAAGCGGGCAGGTCAGGTTTAGATTGACAAGCAGCCAGGCCGAATGCAATAAACAACGGAAGGATGAGAATCTTAGAAAATTCACAAATGCGCATAATAGATTTAGGTTTTTATTATAAGTTTAATGATATATACATCATCTGTTTAATAATCAGTCCACCGCAGGCGAATCGAATTCAAACAAATTGACCAGTTAAAATAACAATATTTATATTGAACTAATACCAGATTCTTGTCTATATGTTCAATTCGTTACAATGTAGAATCGATCCTCTTTACGGAAATTTGTGTGTAACAAATAAAAAGAGGAATGCCATATTGTTGTTTATATCATATTAAAAATTTAACCTTGTTCACCTTGTAAATATTATTTATATGAAAGAACACGATTTAATTAACAACGGATTATTCCCTTCGCAGAATAATCCGGAAAAGGATCCACCCAATGCAGAGGACCAAGCCATTGCAGCAAAAGACAGCAATAAAAGTATCTACGATTCGCTGGGCGTCCGCCCGCTGATCAACGCCAGTGGTACTGTGACTATTGTTGGGGCCGTCCGCATGCTTCCTGAGGTACAAAAAGCAATGGATGATGCCGTAAAAGAATACGTGCATCTCTTTGAACTTATGGACGGAGTCGGCAGACGGCTCTCGGAGCTAACAGGCGCGGAATCGGGCTGTATTACTTCAGGTGCTTCCGCAGCAGTAACTGCAGGCACCGCAGCCTGCGTCACGGGTGGTGATCCCGACAAGCTCTGGAAATTACCGGATACCCGCGGAATGAAAGATGAGGTCATTATCCCGGCCTACTCCAGAA
The DNA here is from genome assembly GCA_964521175.1 of uncultured Sphingobacterium sp. Lineage (GTDB taxonomy): Bacteria > Bacteroidota > Bacteroidia > Sphingobacteriales > Sphingobacteriaceae > Daejeonella. Next base: position 1,450 of record CAZFQV010000360.1, on the reverse strand, counting down.
CTGCTTATGATGCTGCAGCAAAAGCCGTAGGCGTCAGGATGATTGAAGTGGATACAGTGGAAGACCTCAAGGCCGCTTTGGGTCCACGAACGGCCATGATACTGGTACTCGGTGGCTCAGCATCTAGGACAGGCCCGCTATCTCTTAAGATAATCTCAGATTTGGCCAAACCACATGGCGTACCTATTCTTGTAGACGCTGCAGCTGAAGGCCTGGAGGTCCCCAATCCTCACCTTTCTCAGGGAGCCGATTTGGTGGCTTACAGCGGAGGTAAAAAGCTTCGGGGGCCTCAATGTTCAGGAATGCTAATCGGAAGGGCCGATCTAATTAGTGCCGCACGTATAAACACTGGCCCTCATCATGGTTTTGGACGTGGATATAAGGTTGGACGTGAAGAGATTATGGGGCTCATGGCTGCCGTCGAAACCTGGTTTAAACGGGATCAGGAAGCCGAACTCCGGGTCTTTGCTAAGATGGTGGAAAACATTAAAAAGCGTTTAGATGGTATTGATGGCTTGACCATCAGCTCAGGCAGTGGCGCAGGTTTAGCCTTACAATGGGATATGCAGAAAATACCACTGACTGGTTATGATGTCGAACAGCTTCTCTGGGATAATACTCCCCGCATTGCGGTAAGTCTCTCGGGAAGCTATCTTCCTTTCCCTCCCAACCTAAACCCCAATGTCAGGATCAACGTTTCCCAACTGGAACCCGGAGAAGAAAATATTATCGCGGAACGAACTTACGAGATATTCTCTAATCCTCCGAAGTTATCAAAACCACAGGAACAAGCAAAGTACAACCTTTCAGGTATATGGGATCTGGAAATGGATTTCGGAGTAGATAAGGTGATGCAAACAATGAGCTTCGAACAAGATGGAAACGATTTTGTAGGCACTCATTTCGCCGGCATGGGGCCGCGTGACCTGGCAGGGAGTATGCACGGAACTGACATTCTAATGCGCAGTTCGTATACGCTGGAAGGCGTCAGAATAAACTACACCTTTACCGGCAATGTGAGTAATGACAGTTCAATGGCTGGCAAGGTCAGTTTAAGCGAATATGGGAAGGCAAAATGGAGTGCCAAAAGAAGGCTCAGGAGTTAAACGTGATATAGGCGGCCGTTTGATCCTGGTATATTATTGATACCAGGATCAAACGTCGGTATTATCCCAGATAGGATTTCAATATTTTACTTCTTGAAGTATGGCGTAAACGCTGCAATGCTTTGTCCTTAATTTGCCGGACGCGCTCACGTGTAAGATTAAATTTCTCTCCTATTTCTTCCAGCGAAAGAGGATGATTGGTGCTTAATCCAAAGAACAGAACAATAATTTCCCGTTCCCTTTCGGTAAGAGTTGAAAGCGAACGTTTTATCTCCTCAGACAAAGATTCATTAATCAGGTTGCTGTCGGTATTCGGATCACTATTTTCCAACACATCCAGAAGT
>CAZFQV010000359.1:0-2856 GCA_964521175.1 uncultured Sphingobacterium sp. | reverse complement strand
AACTTCATGTAGTCCGTGCCTCGCGAGAGGATTGTCAACTATAGAGAAACTTATCTTTATCTTCTCGGCTGTACTGGCTCTCGTAACGGGACTTTCTTTTCCGTTGTTGCGGACTGTATAAGCAGTAATGGAAACATTTCCAGTTTTCAGTGCCGCGGCAGCCTGCACTTTAGTATTAAGCTCCTGGTTTTGTTTTTCCAGCTCGCTCGCCTTCGTGGAAACAGAATCTACGGTCGTTTTCAATTCGTCCATTTCTGTGATAAGGCTTGCATTTTTCTTCTTCAGATCTTCTATGTCCGCCGTGTACTTGGTCACGAAATAACGAAGTTGCTTAATATCTTCCTGTGCTTTCACTAGCTGACCCTGAGTAAGTTGACCTTTCTTAAGTTCAGCCCGGAGCTCCTCAATCTTTTCCCTGGCAAGTGTTTGCTCTTTTTTCATTTGCTCAGAAAATTTAATATTATTACTTGAAGCGTTATCGAGCTCAGCTTCAATTTTATCAATTTCCGTCTGCATCCTTGTTTTTTCATCACTTATAGTGACAATCCTATCATTGGCTTTTTTGTCCTTAAAAAACAAATAAGCATTCGTGCCCAACAGGGCTAATATCACCGCAATTAAAAAATAAATTTTATTTGAATCTTTACGGATAGGTTGTTCTTGGTTCTCCATGTCTAGCATTATATATTAAATCAGACTAATCTCCTTCTTTGAATCGTCCTTGTACAGTTTTTGACAGTCAAATTATCGCTTCTGTGAACAGCAGTATAATTCTGAATTTCTCTGTTCGATATAATTTCGGCTGAGTCAGAGCAAATTTCATGCAAGTTTATCTTATCTGGCTAAAATTAACAAAATTGGCCAAAAGCACTGGCTAAGATTAATTATCTTTGATCCTTAGCTCTGACATATCCTTATGATTAATCGTATAATTTATCTTTCACTTTTTCTTGTTGTCGTATCCTCGCCACTTTTTTCACAGATAAACTCGCACCCTAAAAGGGAGTTCAGAGGTGTTTGGGTGGCTACTGTAGCAAATATTGATTGGCCATCCAAACCCGGTCTCAGCACTGAGTTACAAAAGAATGAGCTTATCAAGATATTGGATGATCATCAAAAAACAGGAATGAACGCGATAATTTTTCAGATCCGACCTGCCGCCGATGCTTTATACGGAAAGGGCCGGGAGCTGTGGAGCCGTTATTTAAACGGGGTACAGGGTAAGGAGCCCAGTCCTTATTATGACCCCTTAGAATTTGCAATTAAAGAAGCACACAAACGGGGAATGGAACTGCATGCCTGGTTTAACCCTTACCGCGCTACAATGAATCTTATTGATGCACACACTAGTCCACGGCATATTACCAAACAAAGACCAGAATGGTTTTTTACCTATGGTGGAAAAAAATTGTTTAATCCGGGTATTCCTGAGGTGCGTGAATATATCGTGCAGGTGGTGTTGGATGTAGTGAGAAATTACGATATCGATGGCGTTCATTTTGATGATTATTTTTACCCTTACCCGGAAGCTAACCAGACCTTACGTGATAATGAGACGTTTTATAAATATGGCACTGGCTTTAAAAATATTGATGATTGGCGCCGAAACAATGTGGACACCCTAATTCATGCTTTATCCGACAGTATCCACGCTGTAAAGAAGTATGTTAAGTTTGGGGTCAGCCCCTTTGGAATATGGAGAAATAAAAGTCAGGATCCGGAAGGTTCGCAAAGTAATGGATTTGATGGTTATAGCAAGCTGTATGCTGATGCCAGAAAGTGGGTGCGATCTGGCTGGATCGACTATATAAATCCACAGCTTTATTTTCCGTTCGGCTATACGGTCGCCCCTTATGATAAGTTGTTGGATTGGTGGAGTGAAAACACTTTCGGCGTACATCTATACGTCGGACAGGGTGCTTATCGGGCGATGGAGAATCGCCAGGGTTGGAGCAACAGAAGTCAGATCCCGGATCAGATCCGTTATCTCCGGGAAAATCCAAGAGTTCAGGGCAGCGTATTTTTTAGTTCAAAATCTGTTACGAATAACATGGCTGGAATAAAAGATTCTCTGCGGAATGATTTTTATCACTTTCCGGCATTGCAGCCGCAGATGCTATGGTTAGACCTCATAGATCCTAATCCACCATATGATCTGACAGCAAAGGCCATAGCTAAAGGTGTTCAATTAAACTGGAAACCAGGGATACGGGCAGACGATGGAGATGTAGCCTATGGTTTTGTAGTTTATCGGTTCGATAAAGGCCAAAGAATTGATATTGAAAACCCTGAACATATCATTAACATTACTTTCGATTCTTCGCAGACCCAATTCACAGACACTGCTGTAACTAAGGAGAAGAGCTATATTTATGTCGTAACCGCAATCGATAGGCTGAAGAACGAAAGTTCCAGCTCGAATGTTGCTGAAATTACAGTATTATTCTGAAGAGCTTTTCCCCTTAATAAGATCGTCTGCGATATGAATATTCCGGGTCTGTAAGGTCTATTTTTCAGGCAATAGTATCATCTTTATGAGGTTGTCGCCGCTCAGCCGAAACTGTGCGGTTGTTTTCAGTGCCTCTGGAGTAAGCTCTTTAAGTGAGTCGAGATAACCAAGTATCTGTTTCGGATCTTCTTCATTTTGCATTTGACCGGTTAGATAACCCAGCCAGAAGGAGTTTTCCTTCAACTGAGTCTCGGTGGTGCGTCTTTCTTCTGCAAGAAACTTCTCGATATCAACTGCTTCTGCTCCATGCTCTTTGATCTTATTAATCTCCTCGAGTGTTGAGGCAATGAGCTTGTCGATGTTTTCAGGTGCGCAGGCAAAGGATATAGTAAAGCTATATCGTCCTT
>CAZFQV010000358.1:0-2862 GCA_964521175.1 uncultured Sphingobacterium sp. | reverse complement strand
CACCAAGCCTGCGTCGGGCACTGCCGGTAAAAGCAATTCTTATAAGTCCGACAGAACTGAAGGTACTAACAATACAAAAAGGAAATTGTTTGGTGAGGACTTTAGAAAATCAGAGACATTCGATAAAAGACGGCCTAAAAGCTTTGGAAAGCCCTTAGGGGGCGACAAAACCAGGTCTTCTGATCAGGGAAGAGGGGCATCAGCCAAACCGTCTAACACCAGAGATTATAAACCAGGAGAAAGAACCGCTCCGGCAAAAAAATTCGGTGACAAGCCGTTCAGGTCAAGACCGACAGAACAAAAGCCATTATCTGCCAGGCCAAAATACAGAAGCGATGACAAGAAATGGAGCTCTGAAGAACAGTTTGTAAATAAACGCGCTAAGAAGCCATTAGCGGCTAATGAAGTAGAGCTTATTCGTCTGAATAGATTTATCGCAAATGCAGGGATTTGCTCGCGACGTAAGGCTGATGAGCTGATCGCTGCCGGAGTCGTGTCTGTTAACGGTGAGCCGGTGACGGAACTTGGTTTCAAGGTGCATCCCATTAAAGATGTGGTTCGCTACAACGGAGAAACTCTTAAGCGGGAGAAAATGGTCTATGTGCTATTAAATAAACCTAAAGATTATATTACCACGACCGATGATCCCCAGGAGCGTAAGACAGTAATGAACCTGGTAGAAAAGGCTTCCCGCGAAAGGATCTATCCTGTCGGCAGACTTGACCGTAACACCACGGGATTACTGTTGATGACGAACGACGGCGACCTTGCCGATAAACTTTCCCATCCTAAGAATAATATCACCAAGCTCTACAACGTGGAGCTGAATAAGAATTTAGCACAGGGCGATCTGAATAAGATCGCATTTGGTCTTGAGCTGGAAGATGGCTTGATTAAACCTGACCAGGTGAGTTATGTGGCCGGAGGAAGTAAAAGGGAAGTTGGAATCCAAATTCACAGCGGCAAAAACAGGGTGGTACGGCGAATCTTTGAGAGCCTCGGTTATGAAGTGGTAAAGCTTGACCGGGTGGTTTATTCTAATCTTACCAAGAAAGACCTTCCCAGAGGGCGATGGAGATATCTTGAGGAAAAGGAAATCATCCAGCTAAAGCACCTGTCCTAAAAAGGATTGAAGCCTTCCAAAGTTGGAGGCTTTTTTTATTAATTTGCGCGATGATTCTTACCGATACTCACACCCACTTATATTATGAAACGGATCCACTGAAGCTGGATGAGTTGATGCGGCGTTGTCTGGATAATCAGGTGGAAAGGCTTTTTTTACCAAACGTCGATTCCAAATCTCTGGTCCAGGTTTTTAGTCTGGCCGATCGCTATCCTGAAAACTGTTTTCCTATGCTGGGCTTGCATCCCTGCGACGTGAAAGATAATTTCAGGGATGAGCTCGATCATATCTTTAGTAAGGCTTCTAAGAAGAAGGTTTACGCAATAGGCGAAATCGGAATTGACCTCTACTGGGACAAGTCTGGTCTCCTGTTTCAACAGGAAGCGTTCCGGATACAGATTGACATGGCAGTGCAGCTTCAGCTTCCCATCGTTATCCATTGCCGTGAAGCATTCGATGAAATTTTTGAGATAATAGAGGATCAAAAAAGTGATCAGCTGAGAGGGATTTTCCATTGTTTCACCGGTAGTCCAGACCAGGCTGAACGAGCTATTGGGCTTGGCTTTTATCTGGGGATTGGGGGAGTGCTTACCTATAAAAATTCCGGGCTCGATAAAGTGGTGAAGAATATCAGCCTGGATCACCTGGTACTAGAAACCGACTCGCCATACCTCACTCCAGTCCCCTTCCGCGGCAAGACTAACGAGAGTAGCTATTTGATCCATATTGCTCAAAAGCTCGCCGATATAAAACAGCTGCCTCTTAGTGAAATCGCTTATATAACGACCCGTAATTCAGAAAAAATATTTGGGATCTGACTTTTACCATTTAGTTTTACCTTATAGATCTTTACCAACCAGAATTCAATTGATGACTAACGTTCTGATTATTTATACCGGCGGAACAATCGGAATGATTACTGATCCGCAAACCGGGGTGCTGGTACCCTTCAATTTTGATCAGATCACCGAGAATGTCCCTGAGCTCAAAAGACTCAACTATCATTTTAAAATCCATTCTTTTGATCCGTTAATTGACTCGTCCAATATGAACCCTGAGATTTACAGGGAGCTGGTCAGGTTGATACAAAAGAATTATCAGAAATATGATGGCTTTGTCATCCTGCATGGATCTGATACCATGGCTTATACTGCTTCTGCACTGAGCTTTATGATCGAAGGCCTGAACAAACCAGTCATTTTAACCGGCTCACAGCTTCCCGTTAACGGCATCCGGTCTGATGCCAAGGAAAACCTGATTACCGCTCTGGTTATCGCGGCCGAAAAATGGAAGGGTAAGGCCCGGGTTCCGGAGGTATGTATTTATTTCGATTATAAGTTGTTTAGAGGAAACCGAGCCTTCAAATATAATTCGGCCAAGTTCGAAGCTTTCCGATCACCAAATTTCCCTGTGCTGGCTGAAGCCGGGGTTTATCTCCGTTATAATAAGCATGATATACTCAGGCCCGCGGAAGGCCCGGTAAAATTCCATACCAAACTCGATAGTGCGATCGGTGTGCTCAGGCTTTACCCGGGAATAAGTCCTCAAGTTGTCAAAGCCGCCCTCGGCGCAGATTGCAAAGCAATCATCATGGAAACCTTCGGGTCGGGAAATGCCCCTACGCAGAAATGGTTTCTTGATCTTTTGAGAGAGGCCATAAAGGATGGCAAACTCATTCTAAACATTTCACAGTGCAAAGTGGGCACCGTAGAACTGGGCCGATACGATACCAGCAGAGA
>CAZFQV010000357.1:0-2870 GCA_964521175.1 uncultured Sphingobacterium sp. | reverse complement strand
GTTAGACACCACACCAACCGCGAGGATAATCATCAGGATGGTTTTAACGATCTGACTGGTTAGCAATTGGTTGTCGGATACAGTGTTCAGTAGCATAGTCAGGTGTTTTTTGGACGATGCAAAGACCAGGGCGTTTTCACGTCGCGTACTTTCCTTTTATTCCAATTCCACATAACTTGCTGGTAAGGACGCCATAGATAATTTAAAGGAAGTACAAGCATATGTATTAGTCTTGAGAAAGGGAGAATTCCAATAATTAAGTACGCGCCGGTAATGTGAAGTTTAACCGTCCAGGGCAGCAGGGCTACCGCTGTAATATCCGGCTGAAATTTGAATATCGAATATAAATAGGGGGTAAGCAATGTCGAAAACCAGGATGATCCCCAGCGGAAATTATATGCGATCCATAAGCCGGCAAAGGTCTGCAGTATCAATAAGATGTAAATCACCAGATCCATGCTGTTGGTAACAGGTTTGAGGCGTGGGCTTGTATATCTTCTAATGAAGAGGTTTATTAAGCCAACAAGCATACTTATCCCAAAAATAAATGCGGTAATTTCAAGAATCATCAGCCGTAGCGGCTGGCTGTTCCACGCAAGAACGCTGTTTGGAAAAGTAAAAGCGATAAGGTGGCCGCAAAAGATGAAAAGGATTCCCCAGTGGAAGGGTACTGAGCCATAAAACAATTGTCTGCCCTCAAGGAATTGAGAAGATAATGAAGAAACCTGAAATTTTCGGTACCGATAGCGATAAACTGAACCGACGATAAGAAGAGTTAATGCGAGGTAGGGCAATACAACCAAAATGAAATTATCGATGTAGTTCATAATCTCTTTTTTTAAGTTTTTTAATCAGTTTCTCTTAATTTTTATTTCTCTGTCAGCATTTCCGTTTCAATATTCTGGCTAAAATCTTTAATGACGGATTCTAACGGTTGGGATGCAGGATTGCCAGGGTCGGCAAGACTGGATCCTTCGCTTTCCATTTGCACCGGTTCATAACCGAAATCTGTTTTTAGTACTGAAAACAAAGCCTGAAGACAGTTTTGATAGGCTGTCCTATGGTTTTGGGAATATTCCAGTAATACCTTCTGGTGTTTTTTGTAAACCGAATCCTTCTTTTCAATTTTTTCGAAGGAAAATTCACTGATCATCTTTTCAACTGAGGGAAGCAGCAATAAGGTGGCGATTTCATTTTGGATCTCTTTGTCCTGAACCTTTGGAAGGAGTCGCAGTAAATTGGGTAAGTGGTCAGACAATTCTGTTTCGCAATTATTGGCAGCTTTACGATGCTCCTCGTTCAGGTGTACTAATAATTTGCCGCGTTTATAGTCTTCTCCGAATAGAATAAAACCGATATCTAATGTAGTAATGGCCTGGACATCAAAAGAGCGAAGAAAAAGCTCCTGAATTGCAACAATGGAAGCGTCCTCAGTAAAGTCGATAAAGCCTCTCAAAGAAGAGGCAGCTTCCGGAAAATTTGTGAGAAGATAATGATATACTTCTCCGACTTTTGTTTTGTAGACTTCCGTGTCGGGATACATAAAAAGACCAGCCAGCAGCCCGTAGTCTGCTAAAGATTGCCTGATAGATAAGTCTTTTTCTTCGTTTACATTAAGCTTGGTACCCATTTTCTAATTTTTTATGATTGATTAAATACGGCATATTTACAAGCCTCGTTTTACCGATTTCCTGATGCCGAAACCGGTATCTCCTTTTGTATCGCCGGTGAAGTCCATCATTTCAATTGCCTGTTCCCTGTGAGCGGCCGGTATTACGAAGCGCTCTTCAAATTTTGGCAGGGAGGTGAGTGCGTAAATGGCATCGGCTGCCTCTGCGGATATGCCCGCATCCCGCAGAGTTTCCTCAGCTTTTTCGTCGCTTACATCCCCGACGGTCACTCTTCTGCGGTGAATGCGTACGGCCATCAATTTTTTCCAGGTACCTTTTATGATCTCCTCATCACCCGCGCTGAATAAGCTGGCGATATATTGAAGTGGGAAACGGATTTGGTCCAGTGTTCCCCAAAGCTCTTGGGTGCTGGTATCGTAGAGCCAGTCGTCATTCCATTTCTTTGCAGCTGGATCCATTTTTTCCTGCTGCTCAGTATTGTCCACTTTTTTCACCTTAGCCATAACCGGTAATAGAGGTGGGACATAGAATAACATAGGCAGGGTGCGGAATTCAGGGTGCAGCGGTAAAGCCAATCCCCATTGTTTCACAAATTTGTATACCGGTGAAAATTGTGCAGCATGAATGGTTGAGTCAGCTATGCCATTTTTCTTCGCCGCGGCTATTACTTCTTCGTCAAAGGGATCCAGAATAATATCAAGCTGACTGGAGATCAAGTCTTTATCGTCTGCAGTTGCGGCTTCTTCGATCCTTGATGCATCGTAAAGGAGTACGCCTAAATATCGTATCCTGCCGACGCAGGAATGCATACATGCAGGTGCCAGGCCAGCTTCTATACGGGGATAGCACAGGATACATTTTTCAGATTTGCCGGTATTCCAGTTGTAATATGATTTTTTATATGGGCAGGCGGTTACACACATTCTCCACGCGCGACAAACCTCCTGATTGATAAGTACGATACCATCTTCGCCGCGTTTATATATCGCCCCAGAGGGGCAGGAAGCGACGCAAGAAGGGTTTAAACAGTGGTTGCAAATCCTGGGCAGATAAAACATAGCCATCTTTTCCAACTGAAACATCACTTCCTGCTCTTCGGGTGAGATGTTTTTCATATTCGGATCGTTTCGTGCAAAATCCTCGGATCCGCCAAGATCATCGTCCCAGTTAGGCCCCATCCTGATATCAATGGGCTTTCCTGTAATTAGCGAAACCGGACGTGCTGTTGGTTGGTCATCA
>CAZFQV010000356.1:856-2905 GCA_964521175.1 uncultured Sphingobacterium sp. | reverse complement strand
ATACAAGGCACCCCCAACACCATAGCAGCCCAGGTTCTTCGATGGAAAAAAAGACGTACAGCCAATATCTCCAATCGTACCTGCCTTCTTTACTGTCCCGTCGGCAAAGGTATAATCTGCCCCTATCGCTTGTGCCGAATCCTCAATGACATAGATGTTATGCTTTCTGGCCACTTCCATAATTGACTCCATATCGGCACACTGTCCGAATAAATGCACCGGAACTACTGCGCGGGTCTTTGATGTGATGGCCGCCTCAATTATCCCGGCGGTAATATTAAAAGTATCAGGATCTACTTCCACCATGACCGGCTTTAACCTGAGCAGTGCTATCACTTCTGCCGTAGCTACATAAGTGAAGCAGGGAACGATGACTTCATCGCCGGGCTTAAGATCTAAGGCCATCAAGGCAATCTGTAAAGCATCGGTACCGTTCGCACAGGGAATGACGTGTTCGGCTCCGAGATATCTCCCCAGATCAGTTGAAAATTGCTTAACAGCGGGTCCATTAATGAATGCTGTATTCTCTATCACTTCCTGGATAGCCGAGTCTACCTCAGTTTTAATCTTTTTATATTGACCTTTTAGGTCAACCATCTGTATATTATTCATGCTATTATAAACGTGCGTCGACCAATGATCTGTCCAGGAATGATTTGGTATCAAATATGATCGCATCATGCCCGTTCCTGAGCGCCTTAAAGTCAATTTCAAGGAACTCATTGTGGCTAACCGCCAGGATAACTGCGTCGTATTGTCTGCTGATATCTGAAACAAGGTCAATATGATATTCGTGAGCCACCTCTGCCTTGCTTGCATGCGGATCATAGACATCTACGTCCAGGCCGAATTGATAAAGTTCTTTGTATATATCGATCACTCTGGAATTACGGATATCCGGACAGTTCTCTTTGAACGTGATTCCCAATATCAAAGCTCTGGAGCAATTGATCTTGTGTCCCTTCCGGATCATTAGTTTAATTACTTTATTGGCCACAAACATCCCCATATTATCGTTGACTCTTCTTCCGGATAATATCACTTGTGGATGGTAGCCTAGCGACTGAGCTTTATGAGCCAGATAGTAAGGGTCTACTCCAATACAATGTCCGCCGACCAGTCCGGGCTGGTATTTTAGAAAATTCCATTTCGTGCCAGCCGCTTCAATGACGTCGGTGGTATCTATACCTATGCGATCGAAGATTAATGCCAATTCATTCACGAATGATATATTCACATCCCGCTGAGCATTTTCAATCGCTTTGGAGGCTTCCGCAACTTTCATGTTTGGCGCCTTATGGGTGCCTGCTGTAATTATTGACGAATAGAGCTGATCCACAACTTCCGCAATTTCTGGCGTAGAGCCTGAAGTGACTTTTTTTATTTTAGTTAAAGTATTAACCTTATCGCCAGGATTGATTCTTTCGGGCGAATAGCCACAGAAAAAATCCTGATTGAATTTGAGTCCTGAAAATTTTTCAAGAACTGGCACACAGTCTTCTTCGGTACATCCCGGATAAACGGTCGATTCATAAATCACCAGGTCACCCACTTTAAGGGCTCTACCTATCATTTCTGAGGCACTCAACAAAGGTGTTAAATCAGGGGTTTTAAACTGATCGATGGGCGTTGGCACGGTAACAATGTAAATATTACTTGAATTAAGGTCCTCTGCTTTACAAGAGAACTTTAAACCCGCTGTCGCCGTTGAGGCCATTACAGCTAAAAGGCTTTCCATATCAGCCTCCATGGTACGGTCTTTTCCCTTGGATAGCTCATCTATTCTCTCCTGATGAATGTCAAATCCCAATACCTGATACTTTTTGCCAAACTCAATGGCAAGCGGCAAGCCAACATATCCAAGTCCGATTATTGCGATTTTTTCTGAAAGGGGTTTTCGTATCATTATATAGAAGAAATTTTATTGTCTTATATAGGTATTAAATGCCCTGAATAAATAATTTATCGAAATTACCACCAGAGCAAGCATAAAAAATCCAAGGCCAAATTTTAGCATATTCAATTTGGTATCTGATCCTGGTGTTTCTG
>CAZFQV010000356.1:0-846 GCA_964521175.1 uncultured Sphingobacterium sp. | reverse complement strand
TCATAAATCTGAATAAAGGGCGTCTGCTTACCTAATTCTATCCGCGTCGTCACCAGCGAACTAGCCAAAGCCTGATAGGTTGACTGAAGTACCGAATTATCCACCGCCTTTTTTTGGAAGTCGACTTTAACGGTATTTGGTCGAGTTGAGTTAGGGTCAATATCCGCGCTGTACGCTGAGCTCGCGATGTTAGCAGACATTATTCTTTTTACAGAGTCTGCCTGATGCTCTATTAAGCGTATATTTTGAAGTGTTTTAGCCGTTTTAGTGTAAGTGTATAGCTGCGATGTTTCAGCGATTAATTTTTCCAGAAAATATTTCGGGAAAACAGGGTCTGTCGCTTTAAATGTACCTATTACGAGACCGTTACCCGCATTCCTTTCCACTTTCAAGTTGCTGGCAATATCTTGTATTATCCCTCGCAAATAAACATTCTGGGCTTCGTCCAAAGAATCTCTTACACCTGAATACAGTTGTTTACCTTCATAGGCAGAATTGCCTAAGATTCCCTTTTCTTTCTGCTTATACCTAATAAAGAAATTGACAACATAGTCCTTTTGTTTGTTGTACTCGATTTTTGATAATAGAGTTTTTTCAAGAATCGGTGAGGAAGTCATGATGTATGTCACATCTAAGGCCTCGAAAATATCACTCCCGGATCCTCCGGAGGAGGCCGGAGCAGCGGCTAAGCCTAATGCAGCCAGGGGATTCGCAGCAGCCTGTTGTACACCTCCATCTACTAAAAATTTTATCTGGGCTGAAAACTCCTTTTTATTTCCAAGTTTCGAATACAATAAGCCTATCGCTAAACCAATTACTAAAGCCCCTACAGCCCATCGCCACTTG
>CAZFQV010000355.1:0-2906 GCA_964521175.1 uncultured Sphingobacterium sp. | reverse complement strand
GAGGAAAAGCCTCAATCAATAAGATTTTTCATATAGATCTTGGCATCTGCCAATTGGCTGGTAATGTCTTTCCTGCCGGGGGTAAGGGCGAGAACCTTCTCGAAGTCATTGATGCAAGACCTGAAAGCACCTACCGCTTTGTTCTTGTCGTAGAAATTTGGTATCTTCTGTCCTTTCAGGACGCCATAATCGCGATAGGCAACGGCCCGGTTTTGATACAATTTCACATCATCCGAGTTCAGCTCGATCGCCTTGGAAAAGTCATTAATTGAAGATAACAATAGCTTCTCACGATCAGTATTAGAGATGCCCTTGGTGTCATTAGCCATAATCCCGCGCGCCTTACCACGATAGTAATAGGCACTATTTTCAGAAGGCTTCAGGGACACTACACGATTGAAGGTATTAATGGCTTTTCCATAGTCGCCTGCATGGTAGTAGGAATAGCCGAGCATGTACAGGGTGTTCACATCATTAGAATCGGCGGACAGAGCTTTCTCCAGGTTTGTAACTGCCATTTTAAAGTCGCCATCAATCAAGGCTTTTTGCCCTAGTCTATGATATGAACTTTGGGAAAAGGCGCTCATAGCGCCAAAAAGTAAAATAAAACTTAATGTTGTAGATCTCATCGGGATTTGTGAAAATTTAATCTTGACCCTTTAACGGACAATCGATATTATTATTTTTAAATGTACTACTTTTAGTAAATACAAAGAAAAAATCGTCGTATATTATATTTATTTGTGTAGAAAGGGGGTAATTCAATATCCGCTGAGCGGCGCAAAAATAGCAGGGGTGACCGCATATTTGTCTGGATATACTGCCGATTTTTGCATAATCCAAGGATTGGCACATCCCTTGCGCTTGTAGCGTTCAACGGATTTGAGACCCTAATTAAATAAACTAACTGTCATTATGACGTTTTAAATAATATAGATGAGTAATTACGACAATTTTGATTTTAACCACACGTTGCCTTTAATAAGTGAAGATACTGAGTTTTTCCCTTTGATGTCACAGGAAGATGAGGAAGAAATGAATAATGAAGACACGCCAGATATTCTGTCTATCCTACCACTGCGCAATACTGTCTTATTTCCCGGTGTCGTTATTCCCATTACAGTTGGCAGGGACAAGTCGATCAAGTTGATTAAAGACGCATACCGCGGTAATAAAATCATTGGCGTAGTTTCACAACGCGATGTAGGGATTGAGGATCCTCACTTTGACCAACTGAACCAGGTAGGCACCATTGCACTCATCATTAAGATGCTTCAGATGCCTGATGGCAATACGACGGTGATCATTCAGGGGAAACAGCGATTCAGACTGAATGAAGAAGTCCAGTCAGAACCCTATATTAAGGCTTCTATCCAGAAATTTGAGGAACTTCGCCCCAAACCTGATAAAGAATTTAAAGCCTTGATGGCATCTATCAAGGAAATGGCCATGCAGATCATCCAGCTATCGCCTAATATTCCAAGTGAAGCAGGCATCGCCATTAAAAATATTGAGAGCACTTCCTTTCTGATCAACTTCATCTCTTCCAATATGAATGCGGATGTAGCCATCAAGCAGCAGATGCTGGAAGTGGCGAACTTACGTGAAAGGGCTAGGATGGTATTGGAGCATCTTACGGTTGAACTTCAGATGCAGGAGTTAAAAAATCAGATTCAGTCGAAAGTAAGGGTTGACCTCGATAAGCAGCAGCGTGATTATTTTTTGAACCAACAGCTTAAGACCATTCAGGAAGAGCTGGGAGGAAATTCACCCGACCTGGAAATAGATAATTTAAGGGATAGGGCCAGCAAGAAACAATGGTCTGCCATGGTAAAGGAGCATTTCCACAAAGAGATCGATAAGCTCGCAAGAATGAACCCTGCAGCAGCAGATTATTCCATTCAGATTAATTACCTGGAGCTGCTTCTCGACCTTCCATGGAATAACTTTACCAAGGATAATTTCGACCTCAAGAGAGCAGAAAGGATTCTTGAGAAAGATCATTACGGACTGGAAAAGGTTAAACAGCGCATTCTGGAATATCTGGCTGTACTTAAGCTAAAACATAACATGAAGGCACCTATTCTTTGTCTGGTAGGTCCGCCGGGAGTGGGTAAAACCTCTTTGGGTAAATCTATTGCGAAAGCACTCGGCAGAAAATATGTGCGTATGGCTCTGGGTGGAATACGGGATGAAGCAGAAATCCGGGGTCATCGCAAAACATATATCGGCGCCATGCCTGGAAGAATTATCCAGTCAATAAAAAAAGCCGGGGCGTCCAATCCTGTTTTCGTTCTGGATGAGATAGACAAGGTGGGAAATGATTTCAGAGGAGATCCCTCATCAGCCCTACTGGAGGTGTTAGATCCCGAGCAGAATAGTGCTTTTTACGATCACTATGTAGAGGTGGATTATGATCTTTCCAACGTCATGTTCGTGGCCACAGCAAACTCCCTAAGCAATATTCAACCTGCTCTGCTCGACAGGATGGAGATCATCGAGGTAAACGGATATACTATCGAAGAAAAAATGGAGATCGCCAAGCGGCATTTGTTCCCCAAACAAAAAGAACAACACGGGCTGAAAAATAATCAGATCAGCCTTAAAACGTCTGTCATTGAAAAAGTTATCGAAGATTATACCCGTGAATCGGGTGTGAGGGGTCTGGAAAAAAAGATAGGCTCCCTGGTGAGAGGGGTAGCGACTAAAATCGCGATGGATCTGGAATATAATGTTTCGTTAAGCAAGGCTGACGTAGAGAAGATTCTCGGCCCGCCGATATTCGACAAAGATCTCTATGAGGGCAATGAAGTTGCGGGAGTAGTAACCGGGCTGGCCTGGACCCAGGTAGGCGGGGATATTCTTTTTATAGAGGCTAGCCTGAGTCCGGGTAAAGGTAAATTATC
>CAZFQV010000354.1:0-2938 GCA_964521175.1 uncultured Sphingobacterium sp. | reverse complement strand
TTCGGTTTTTACTTTTACCCGAAATGCAGATGATGCCCAGCTAATCAACAAAAAGCTGCAGGAACATTTTCTATGGCTTGACACAGAAAGCATTGCTTATCATTCGCCAATCAATTCAAAAGGCCCTATTATATTAGATTAATGAAATTATATAGTACAAACAATAAGGAAAATAGAGTTTCCTTTAAAGAAGCGCTTTTTAATAGTCTGCCCGCAGATAGGGGTCTTTATATGCCGGAGTCGATTCCTGTGATGAATCCCGGCTTTATCAGTAAGCTTCATAATCTTAGTCTTCCGGAAATTGCTTTTCAGGTAGCAAAAGCACTGCTGAATGGAGATATCCCAGATCAGGATCTAGAGAAGATTGTCGATGAGGCCATTAACTTTGACGCCCCTTTGGTAAAACTCGAGGAGAATATTCAGGTCCTGGAGCTCTTTCACGGACCTTCACTGGCTTTTAAGGATTTTGGCGCGAGATTTATGAGCCGCTTGATGAGCTATTTCATGAGCGAAGGTGAAAAGGAGCTAAACGTGCTCGTTGCAACTTCAGGCGATACTGGTGGCGCTGTGGCACTTGGGTTTTTAGATGTCCCTAATACACGGGTGACCATTTTATATCCGAGCGGCAAGGTGAGTCCGATCCAGGAGCTCCAGCTCACAACCAATGGTAAGAATATTCGCGCAATAGAAATTGATGGTACCTTTGACGATTGTCAGGCACTGGTGAAGCAGGCATTCAACGATCCGGAGCTGAAAGCAAAGTATCGGCTGACTTCAGCCAATTCGATTAATATTTCCCGACTAATACCGCAGACTTTTTATTACTTCAACGCTTATGCGCAACTGCAGCGGCAGAGAAAAAAGGAAGTGGTGTTTTCTGTGCCAAGTGGCAATTTCGGCAATATTGGCGCCGGCCTGCTCGCTTGGAAGATGGGCTTGCCGGTGAAGCAGTTTTTGGCAGCGACCAATATTAATGATACCATTCCTGAGTTTTTGAAAACGGGAGTGTACCGGGCAAAGCCATCAGTGCAAACCTGGTCTAACGCAATGGATGTAGGCGATCCCAGTAATTGGGTAAGGATAATGGATCTGTTTGAGAATAGCATTGACGATCTAAGGAAGGTGATTACAGCTTATAGTTTTACAGATCAGCAGACTCTAGAGGCAATTAAAGAACTGCATAAGCAAAATGAATATGTGATGTGTCCGCATACGGCGATTGCCTGGCTAGCCCTTAAAGAATGGAAAAAGGATCATCCTGACGAAACCGCTGTCGGCATTTTCCTGTCCACCGCCCATCCCTGTAAATTTCCGGATATATTTCCTGACGAGATCGCTTCGACGATAGCTATTCCAGCTCAGGTGATCGGCCTAGAACGCAAAGAAAAGCATAGGGTTGCGCTTCCCAAAGATTTCGAAGAGTTAAAAGAATACCTGCTGAGCTAATATTTATCAGGAGATACTATCGAAACAATTCCGGAGAGTTTTATCTTTACTATACATGAGTAAGTTTCGTATTCCGGAAAATACCTTATACATCTGTGTGGGAAGTAAATGCTCAAAAAAAGGGAGTAAGGATCTGTGTAAAAGCCTCAAATCCTATCTTTTAAAGCAAGGTATTGATGATGTCGAACTCATCAAGACCGAATGCACGGATCGCTGTAAGTTCGCACCTGTTTTAGCCGCTCAGCCCGCCAATATCTGGCTAAAGGAATATACGGCTAAAGATGTTGTGAAACTACTTGAGAAGATCACGAAACATTAGCCCCGCGTTCGGGCTTATTGCTGAGTAGAATATCTCTAATCTTTCGTTGACAGTAAAGTGAAATGCCTTTTCTGTTCTAATCTCCAGAGTATTTTATGCTACCGATATTCTTATCGATATCCCATAATCCCGTACCTTGTTCCCCGATGACTTCGAATAACTCAAGGGCTCTGCGTGCAACGTATTCTTCCTCGCGTTGCTCCTTCAGGAACCAGTTCAGGAACTCCATGGTTACAAAGTCTTGTTCTTTATGGCATTTGGCAGCCAGGTTTTTAAAAGACTGGGTAATGGCGATCTCTTGTTCGAGGGCCTCCTCAAACACTTCGCGGAATGAGCTGAATTCATTTTTTATATTGGATATTTCCGGAGAAATAGCGGTTCCCCCCATATCCAGAATATATTTGTACAATTTCAACTGATGAGCCCGTTCTTCATCTGATTGTTTGAAAAAGAAGTCGGCAGAACCGTCGAAACCATTGCGGTCGCACCAAGAGGCCATAGCCAAATAAATCGCAGAAGAGTGTGCCTCTTTTTTAACCTGAAGGTTAAGGAGCGATTCGATCTCTGTGGAGAGAAGACTTTTAATACGCATAAGATCTTTCATATCCATATATGTTTTTATACGATAACAAATTTAAAGATAATAAGTTCAGAAATTTCAGAATTGAATAATATGGAGTGAGTCTAATTAAGATATCACCAGACGATGAAGACAGTCCTTAAGAATATTATTGAGTTTAAACATGGTGAATGCGCCCTGAAGTATTTCTTTAAGGTCTATAACCTGAAGGCCCGATAGCACGAATAAATGATCTTTGAGCAAAATAATCTCGATATCTGCATGCTCGATTAGCGTACACATATGACAAAGGTCAACCTGATCTATGATCTTTTTAAGGTCGTTTAATGACTGGAATTTGAGCTTCGATACTTTGCCTGAAAAGTCTAAATAGAGACAATTCTCCCTGTCACACTGATAAACGCCCCCCTTATCTGTAACAAATACTTCTACTAATTCAAACTCAGCGGTTTCGGCCTTTTTTAACATGATATACAAAGATCGCATTATTTAGAAGCAATCCAAATAAACATTTGAAATTATTCATGGTTCTTCAACTTTGCTCAACAGCTAGAATACTGATTCAGCGATTCTACGGGTAGGTCCGGGATTAC
>CAZFQV010000353.1:0-2946 GCA_964521175.1 uncultured Sphingobacterium sp. | reverse complement strand
GGTCGTGCTCTACCAACTGAGCTACTTTCGCATATTAGGATATCCTATCCCAAACGTTATGCTGTTAAAACCCTAACGTTTTGGAGACTGCAAATATAGACAGAAAAGCAATTCTGTCAAGCATTATTTATTTTTTTTGAGGCTTTTTGTCTAAGCTCTTGCTAATCAGCCGACTTTCATAGATAGCGGCTATTATAATAGCATTAAACTACCCATCAGGTGCACACTTATTTAGAGAGGGTAGGGAGCTCTTCTGAAGCCGTACTAAAATCTAATACCGACCCTTGATATACTTATCTAAAAGAAAGCTAGTTATTTTATTCTCTCAGTACATCGGCAATCAAATCCTGCTCGTATCCTTTTGAGGCAGCGTAACGCGATAAAAGATACCTCCGTTTATACGGATCTTTTTCATAAACGGTAGCTGATTTTTTCTCGAGTAATGACCGTAATTTTTCGCGATAATCGTCGGAGTCAATAGATTTAAGTGCTTTCAGGATCATCTGATCAGGTACTCTCTTTAGTTTCAAACCCTGCTTGATCTTGATTTTGCCCCAACCTTTTATTCTAAACTTGCCCGACGTATAAGCCAGGCTGAAACGCTCTTCATTCAGAAACCCTCCCTGAATAAGTTCTGAAACGATCTCTTCAACTTCTCTGCTGTATTGACCCCATTCATAAAGTTTATCACGAACTTCATGTTGGGAGCGATCCTGATAGGCACAGTATCGTTCAGCCTTAGCCATAGCCTGTTCCTTGCTGAAATGTTTGGGAGCTGAATCTTCGTTCATCAATTGAGGAAATATCGTAAATATTTAATTTATTCCTTAAAATTTAATGAAATTCGCAGGAAATGAATCATCTCGTCTATCTGGTGGAAGAATTACGTGCGGGTATGGATGCGAAAGCATTTATACAGCAAAAAAATGCGCAGGTTAGGACCCTTCTTACCGATAGCCGAAAGCTCAGCGATGTGCATCAGGCAATCTTTTTTGCGCTGAAGGGCAGGCGCAATGGCCATGATTTTATCGCCGGGGTTTATGAGGAGGGTGTGCGCAGTTTTGTAATCTCGGAGCCTGAATTCGATCTCCAGAAGTTTGAAGGAGCAAATTTTTACCTTGTAGAGGATACACTCAGGGCTTTGCAGGATCTGGTGGCTACTCACCGCGCTAAATTTACCTATCCGGTTATTGGAATTACAGGGAGCAATGGGAAGACCATCGTCAAGGAATGGCTGTCTCAGTTGTTAATGCCTGAACATCGTATCGTGCGTAGCCCGAGGAGCTATAATTCGCAAATGGGAGTGCCTGTTTCGGTTTGGCAGATGACAGCAGAGCATAATCTGGCCATTTTTGAGGCAGGGATCTCCAAATCCGGAGAAATGGCCACGCTGGTCGGCATAATCCGCCCCACCATTGGAATCCTCACTAATATCGGTGAGGCGCATAAAGAAGGATTTAAGTCGCTCGCAGATAAAATCACTGAGAAGCTCCTGCTTTTTAGCGATGTGGATCTGTTTATTTACTCGAAAAAATATCTGAGTCAGTATAATGACGAAATTCCAGGGAAGCGGAAATTTTCATGGGGCTATCATGATGGAGCTGATCTTGAAATTATCGATGATGAGCCGCTTGAAAACTGTCGGATCCTTCGCGCCAATTATAATGGTAAGGAAGTTGAGACTACCATACCGTTTACCGATCAGGCATCGATAGAGAATGTAATCATTTGCTGGGCCACCCTTTTAGCACTCGGTTATGAGCCTGAGGAGGCGTCTAAACGCTTGGCTGCGTTGCATCCGGTAAGCATGCGGCTGGAGATGAAGAACGGCATTCACGATTGTTCGGTCATAGACGATTCCTACAGCCTTGACCTTTCATCCCTTTCAATAGCTCTTGATTTTCTAAAACAGCAGAATCAGCATCCTAAACGCACGCTGATACTTTCAGATCTCCCCGGGGAGAATTCGGAGCAGGTTTATCAACAGCTGGCTCAGATGCTGGAAAGCAAATCGGTAAATAGAATAATAGGAGTGGGGGAGACTATCAGCAGATATGGCAAGAAATTTCCAGGTGATCAGCAGTTTTTTTTAAGGACCGAGGACCTGATTCGCGCTTTTCCTTTGTTGGAATTTGACAACGAGACTATCCTTTTAAAGGGTGCCCGTATTTTTGGTTTCGAACGCATCAGCAGGCTGCTTACCCAGAAAGTACATGAAACCGTGCTGGAGATCAACCTGAATGCGATGGAGCATAACCTTAATTATTATAAATCATTGCTTCCTGCTGGCACAAAACTGATGGCGATGGTTAAGGCATTTTCCTATGGGAGCGGCAGTTTTGAGATTGCCAACCTGCTGGAATTCAATAAGGTAGATTATCTTGCCGTGGCATATGTTGATGAAGGCGTCGCCCTTCGAAATGCGGGTTCGAAACTGCCGATCATGGTGATGAGTCCGGATTCAATGGTCTTTGAAACGATGATAGAACATAATCTGGAGCCCGAAATTTATAGCATGAGGATACTCATAGAGTTCACTGAAGCCCTGAGACGGAAGAACATGGATGAGTATGCTGTCCATATCAAGCTCGATACCGGCATGCACCGCCTGGGTTTCATGGAGAGTGAACTAGAGTCTCTAATACAGTTTATTTCAGAAAATCAGGTACTTCGCATTCACAGCGTATTTTCACACCTTGCCGCCAGCAACGACCCCTTGCTTGATGAATTTACTGAACAACAGATCAGCCTTTTTGAACACATGTCTCATCAGATTTGCCGGACGCTTTCCTACCCGGTAATCCTGCATCTGGCTAACACCTCGGCGATAAGCCGCTGGCCTCAGGCTGCCTTCGGTATGGTGCGTTTAGGGATCGGTCTATATGGTATAGATCCGGCATTGAAAAACGAATCTCCTCTGCAAACGGTAACTTCGCTCAAAACGAC
>CAZFQV010000352.1:0-2956 GCA_964521175.1 uncultured Sphingobacterium sp. | reverse complement strand
TGGAATAGGTATTTAACAAAATGGGATTCCCTATGGATGCTGCAGCCTTCTTTTCATTGATCGTGCCGTTGTAACTCTTCAGGAAGCTTTTCCCGGCTGCAACAGCGCCGGATGATACGATCACTATATTGAATTTCTCATGAATGACGGAAACCTGCCGTGCGATCTCTGAAATAACAAGTTCATCAAGCTCCCCTTTCCCGGTGGTAATTGATGCGGTTCCGAATTTTAATACAATTATGGGCTTTGCCAAGGTCAGATTTTTAATGCAAACTTAAAAAATTTTGTTTTAGATCTGCCTCGATGACCCCTGACATGTGGAACAAAAGATTAACATTCATCCTAATAAAGGAAATAACACATAGGCTTCACACCGTAACCCGGGCTAAACTGTTCTGTCCGTCCTGTACTTTTATCATTGAGGGTTCCTATCCCGGTACAAAGAAATACGGAAAAAGTATATGTTATATTTTTAGATACCGGTCCGATTTCCTCTGAATTAAAAACTCGCGTTGCCGGATGAAGCAATGTGAGTTTTTTACTTATTATTAAATCCGGAAGACTCTTTCAGTGAGGCCCCTTACTCACTTCCTTTCCCGCCTTGTAGACAGATTCAATCTTCCTGGTATTCCGGATGTCCTCTATGGGGTTTGCGCCGAGAATAATCAGGTCTGCTGATTTTCCCTTTTCAATAGTGCCGAATGCCTGATCGATATTTAGTAACTGTGCGGCGTTCTTTGTACCGGCGCTAATTGCCTGCAGTGGGCTTAAACCGGCTCTGACGAGTAACTCCAGTTCCAGGTGTTCGGCAAAACCCTGTGCACGAATCGGGAAGGCACCAGAATCAGTGCCCAGCGCGATCATCACGCCCGCATCCTGCAACTTCTTCACATTCTTTAAAGCGATCTGAAAAGCAGCCGCACTGCGGGCAACCGCAGCTGAGGCCTTTTGCTCCCCCCGATATCTCTCCGAGCTGATCATCTCATACACCCCCGGCTCCAGAGAGCGTTTGAAGAAATCATCGTTCAACCAATATGGCTCCCCGGCATAAGCGTGGGCGAACATGTCTAATGCCAGGGTGGGGATGTAAAGGATATTCTTCGCTTTGATCTCTCTCACTAAGTCGTCATCGATAAGACTGTCGCGTACACTATGTGCGAAAATATCCAGACCTGAAGCGACCAGCTTACGTGCATCCGACAGGTAATAAACATGCGCGGAAACACGCAGGTTATGTTTATGTGCTTCCTGGATGATCTCCCGGTAAATCTCAGGCTTCATTTTAGTCTGCGGCACCCCATCTACCCAGATCTTGATCATTTTGGGCTGTAATTGTGCCAGTTGATTCATAATACCATAAATCTCTGTCGGTGATGAAGGCCGGTATAAGTTTCCTAGAAACGATTCATGATTGACGCTGGGATCAGGCACATTTATCCCATAGCCTGCTGAATACATCCTGGCTCCGGGCAATAGACCTGCTATTGACGAATCCCTCAGTCTGCTTTCAAATAGCAGCGGTCTGTCTGTGCCCATGGCAAGAATATTCCCGATCCCATAATCCTGATACTTTCTTAGCTGGGAAATAATGTTTTCCCGGGTATAGAATTTGCCACCCCCTTCATTGCCATGGATTACTCCGACATGCACATGCGTGCTTATCAAAGCCGGCATAACAGTCTTGCCGGTAAGATCGATGATGCGTGTATTCTGTGTTCCTAAATTAGCGCCAATATCCGCAATAATGTTCCCGCGAATGAGTATGTCAACACCCTCCCGTGGGACCTCACCGTTACCATCGATAAGTGTCAGATTTTTAAGCAGAATACTTTCAACGGGAGGGGTCTGAGCAAACACAACAGAGATACCGAAAAGACTCAGAACCAGAAAGTATCGAAATTTAGGGATATAATTCATAAACCTTGAATGACATGCATAAACTTAAGAAACAAAAACTCAATAAGGGAATATCAAATTGTCCTGGTTTCCTGAATACCCAAAAACCATTTTCCATAGTAATGATGGAACTCCGGGTTCTGCCTGATCGACAGCCGGGCACTAGCACCTCAGAATTTGCTCCCATAATGTTACACGCCCGGGTTGTCCGCTGTTTTGTATTTCAGTATTAATTTATAAATTTAGCTGCTCAAACTTCTCTAAATAAAGCCTAATCTATGTTATGGGCAATAATTAAAATTGAATACACATCTTTCATCAAATAAAAAATGAATCAAATCCTGAAGTCCTTAGGCAGGCGTCGCATGCCCAAGATTTACCTGGCTGCTTTCTGCGCCTTTTTTGTCGTATACGGATTCACCCGTTATCAGACACCAAAGCTTCCTCCCGGTGATAAAGACAATGCGGGCCTGTTCCTGCCGGATGGCTTCGAGGCTTTAGCTGTAGTAGACAGTATCCAGGGCTTTGCCCGGCACCTTGCTGTAAATAGCAATGGTGATATTTATGTCAAGACTCGCCTCCATGCCCGTACTGATGGTTATGGCAATGTAGCTTTGCGCGATGTAGATGGCGATGGAAAAGCTGATATTATCACTCACTTCGGAAAATACCCGAGCAGCCAGTATGGAACAGCTATGAAGATCCATAATGGATACCTTTACTATAGTTCCAACCTCATCGTTTACCGCCAAAAGCTTACACCGGGACAACTGGTGCCTGACAGCAAGGTAGACACCATAGTCATTGATAATCCGCCGAGCCATGCCCACCAGACCAAGCCAATCGCTTTTGATGGCAAAGGATACATGTACGTAGGATGGGGTCAAGGCTCTGACGTATGTACAAATGGCCGGCCGGGATCAATGGGCGCCGGTAAGCCGGATGCTGAGATTCCGGGAGAAGGCTGCCCGGGTCTGATCGATCATGGGGGGATATGGAAGTTCAGTGAAAGCACACTTAATCAAACACAGGAGCAAGGTAAACGAGTCTCTACGGGTAT
>CAZFQV010000351.1:0-2994 GCA_964521175.1 uncultured Sphingobacterium sp. | reverse complement strand
GGAGTATATTCTTATTTTTCGTCACTATTTTCTCGCTGGCCGCTCTTTTTGTGTTTGCATTGGCCGACTTCATCGCGATTACTCAAATAGTGATCTATGCCGGAGGGGTGCTGGTGCTGATGCTTTTTGCATTCATGCTTTCAAATAAGGAATTATTAAGCGGAATCCGTTATATGGAAGATGCCTTTAAACTGAATAATGTAACGGGCCTGCTTCTGGCTTTTGCCTTCCTGTTCCTGCTGGTTAGTGCTATCGGATCAGTTAATCTAATGAGCTTATCATGGATAAGGGAGAGCTCGCCAATTAAGCCCGCAGATAATACCATTACCCAGATCGGCATCCATACCATGACCCGCTATTTGCTGCCATTTGAAATTAGCTCGGTATTTTTGATGATGGCCCTGATTGGAGCTGCTCATCTGGCTAGAAAGGAGACTAAATCATGATCGATTTGTCTCATTATATGATGATAAGCGCCGGCCTCTTCTGTATTGGCTTATACGCCGTGCTGACCCGAAGAAATGCGATACTGGTACTTATCGGAATTGAGTTTATGATTAATGCGGCGATACTTAATTTTGTGGCTTTCGGAAAATTCGATAAGCTGGGTGGTGGCGGCCAGATGTTTGCGCTGTTTGCCATTGTTCTGGCTGCTGCCGGAGTGGCCGTTGCGCTTGCCATCATTCTGAATGTTTATAAACATTTCCATACCATTGACCCGTTTAAAACAGATACACTGAAAGATTGATGAATCCGCTGCTCTTTTCAGACAATACGATTTGTTGGATGTCACTGTTGGTGATGCTCTTTCCACTTTCGTCTTTCATCAGGAAATCGGCCGAAGGGAAGAATGCAGGGTTTTCCATATTTAATATCGGGCTGAGTTTTATTCTTTCCGTATTAATATTCCTGAGGGTATGGGATGGTCCTGCCATCCACCGGCAGGCGGCATGGTTTACTGTTGGCGACGTGGACTTTACCGTAGGAATCTTGCTGAACAATCTTTCGGTAATGATGATGGTCCTTGTTACCGGAATAGCGACACTGGTACATATATATTCTCTTTCGTATATCAAGGGCGATCCGCGGATAGGGCGCTATTGGGCTTACCTGGGTTTATTCTGCTTTTCTATGCTGGGGCTGGTGATGTCAGACAGCCTCCTGCTTATTTATATGTTTTGGGAGCTCGTGGGCTTTTCGTCATACCTTCTTATCGGTTTCTGGTATACCCGGGATCCTGTTACTCGTGCTGCCAGGAAGGCTTTTCTGATGAATCGTATCGGAGACATTGGCTTCCTTTGCGGGCTGATGATCATTTATTCGCAGTTCAGAACTTTTGACATCGTCAAATTATTTGGTGAGGGCGGACTAGCGAGTCGGTCGCTGGTGGAGAACGGGGTCTGGCTGGGGTCTGCCGGACAGATGCCGGCAATTGCATTAAGCCTGACGGGTATTGCTTTTTTTGTGGCAGCAGTCGCCAAATCTGCGCAGTTTCCGCTCCACACCTGGCTGGCGGATGCAATGGTAGGTCCGACCTCGGTGTCGTCGCTGATCCATGCTGCAACCATGGTTGCTGCCGGTGTATTTCTCGTGGGACGGATTTATCCTTTGTTTGATCCGCTGGTGTTAACTGTCATCGCAGTGGTGGGCACTTTTACGGCTTTCATGGCAGCGAGTATTGCGTTGACCCAGAATGATATCAAAAAGATTCTGGCCTATTCCACGATCTCCCAGTTAGGTTTTATGATTGCCGGAATGGGATTCGGTGGGTATGGCGAAAGTATTTTTCATCTCAGCACCCACGCATTTTTCAAATGCTTACTGTTTCTTGCGGCCGGCGCGGTTATTCATCAGCTTCATCATTATAAGAACGAACATCAGGTAGAATTTGATCATCAGGACATCCGCCTGATGGGTGGTCTCAGGAAACAGATGCCGGTTACATTTATCACCATGCTTATTGCGGCTGTATCTCTTGCCGGTTTGCCGCTTAGCTCGGGTTTTCTTTCCAAAGACGCCCTGCTGATCAGTTCGTTTGAATGGGCCGGAATAAAAGGAGGTCTATACAGCGCAGTACCGTATGTATTGATATTGACCAGCTGGCTGACGGTTTTTTATATTTTCAGACTAATTTTTAAAGTATTTTTGGGTAAGCCACGATATCAGGACATTCACGAAGCGCCGCCGGCTATGAGCGGCGTGTTAATCGTGCTGGCTTTCTTCAGTACCTTCATGGTATTTGCATTCAACCCCTTTTCTTACGAGAGTTCCCGGGTATTAAACGCATTCCGTCATAGCCTGCATCCTGCCAGTACCTTACATACCGTCCTTCCGATAGTGATGAATAGCATCAGTTTTATACTGGTCTGGCTGGCTTACCTGGTTTATGTAAAGCGGGAGGGAAAATTTTTCTCTGCCGGCGGCGCTGTATACCATTTCTCCAATCGTGCCTGGTATTTCGATGAGGTTTACCAGGTGGTTTTTGTGAAGCCGGTAATGGGATTGGTTTATATCAGCGATAAGTTTGACCGTCATATAGTAGATCAACTGGTTAAATTCATGGCTTATCTGATCAGGGTAACGGCTCTGATCTCGGCATGGTTTGACAGAAGGATCATAGATGGTCTGGTTAATTCAATCGGCGATATCTCCAAACAGATTGGTCTTTTTGTCCGTGGCTTTCAGTCGGGCAGAGTACAGTATTACCTGATTACGATGCTGACGATAGTAATTACATTCTTTATTTTAACTTATTTTATATGAAGCTGGTATTGTTTTTTTTTCCTGACATGAGGACTATAGCGGAGGGGGTTAAATGAATCATTTACTGTCCTTATTAATTTTTTTACCGCTGCTATCCGGATTGTTGATCCTGATACTGCCAGCCATTTATCAGGATAAGTTTAAGCACATCAGCCTGATCACTACGATCATCCAGTTTATCTTAAGCATTTATATCTATCTGACCTTCAATAGTTCGGCTAACGCCGCCGG
>CAZFQV010000350.1:0-3002 GCA_964521175.1 uncultured Sphingobacterium sp. | reverse complement strand
AGCATGAGAATGAACGTCAATATCCGACTTGTTATTTATAAAAATTTCCGGGCCAGCGATGTGAAGGCTGATATGACCTTACAAAAGAGCGGACTGGTGATCAGTAATATGAGTCTTCGGCAGGGGGGAGGAACGCTTAGTCTGAAAGGAAACTTCGATCAGTCTGGCGCACAAAATCGTTTTACTATCAACTCGAAAATCAATAATGTCAATGTTGAAAAATTATTTTTCGCTTTTGATAATTTTGGTCAGGACGCTATAATCAGCAAGAATCTCAGAGGAACATTTTTTGGCGGAACTGCTATATCAGGATCTATGAATAATGAAGGAGGGATAATTCCACGATCTTTCCGGGGAACGGTAAATTTCGATATCCGCAACGGCGCGCTCGTCGATTTTGAACCCATGGCAAAGCTTGGAGCATTCGCATTTCCAAATCGTAATTTTTCCAATATCCGTTTTACAAACCTCAAGAATACATTAGATATCCGGGGAGACAAAGTGCATATTCCGGCAATGGAGGTCAGATCTACTGTTTTGAATGTTTTTCTGGATGGAGTTTATAGCTTTTCGACAGGGACAAATATTGCGATTAGGATTCCCCTGAGAAACCCGGAAAAGGATGAGGTGATTACGAACAAGGCGCAAAAAAAGCAGCGTGAAACAAAGGGCATTGTCAATAATCTAAGAGCTCTTGACGGAGATGACGGCCAGGTTCGATTCCGGCTGGGTAAAAAAACACCTCAGGGATATCCTAATTAGATGCCGGTGCTAGTTGAGGACGATCATGTAGTAGTCTGGTATTGTATTTAAGAAATTTAAGTACGAGATAAATTACTACCGAAATGATGCCGGCAATTATCAGAACTTCATTGAAATTAGGTTTTTCCTTTACTAATACTCCCGATATATCAAAGATGCAGAAAATAATAAATAATGCCGCCAGTCCATTTTTTTCCTGCCTTAACACTTTTTTCCAGTTGAATTTATTCTCCGGCTTGACAAACTTTCGGAAACAGGGTAGAATGATCGGGGTGTTTGAAGCCCATTTGGTATATCTTTCATCAAATTTTTTTCGTAGATATTGCTCTTCAGCAAATATGATCCTTTCATAATATAAAATATAGAAAAGGACAAACGATATAGCAAACCAGAGATTACCGGTGAGCATGGCGATGCCGGCCCACATAAAAAAATTACCTAAATAAAGGGGGTTCCTGACCACAGAATAGATCCCCGTTGTATTAAGCACTTCAGCTACCTGGTTCCTGGTGTTTCTGCCGGAAGTATTATCCGGGGTAAATCCTACGGTATACATCCTTATAACCAGTCCGACCAGCGATACGAGTAAGCAGCCTAATTGATAGAGCGATTCATAGGCTGTACCTTCCACAAACCAGTGCTGCGGATCGGATTGGTTTCTCAAAAACAGAAGAGCACCAATAAAAAATATAAATAAAGGCAGGGTACTTCTGTATTTAAATAACCAGCATCCCTGCTTTTCCATTTGTTCGATTAAGGCCATATGAAGGTTTTGTCATACCAATGTAAACGGAATTTTCTTCGATTACAAATATTTTCGCTAACAGCTTAAATAAAGTAATTAAAAATGAAGAGGTTTGCCATTGTATATGAATTAAGTGTTAAAACTCTAACTTAGCGTTAATGTACCATCTTATTAAACCGTTTTTATTTCTATTTGATCCCGAAAGAATCCATCATTTCGTCACCGGGGCCCTGAAGACAGTGAATCGGATTTGGGGAGTTAAAACTGTACTAAAGAAGACTTTTCAGCTTAAAGATCCCCGGCTGGAAAGGAAAGTGCTTGGGTTGAAGTTTAATAACCCGGTGGGCCTGGCAGCGGGCTTTGATAAAAACGGTACTCACATAGAGGAACTCGCCGACTTTGGCTTTGGATTTATCGAAGTAGGTACGGTGACACCCCTTCCTCAGCCGGGAAACGAGAAGCCGAGAATGTTCCGCCTGCCGGCAGATGATGCTTTAATAAACCGGATGGGCTTTAACAATCAGGGTGTGGATGTACTAGCTCATAGGTTGGAAAAAATTGATCGCAAGGGCTTAATTATAGGGGGTAATATCGGGAAAAACAAAACCACACCAAATCAGGATGCTATCAGTGATTATATCAAATGTTTTGATAGACTATTTGATGTAGTAGACTATTTTGTGGTCAATGTCAGTTCACCGAATACCCCGGGTTTGCGTGAACTTCAGGAAAAAGAGCCTTTAAAAAACATACTCAATGCGCTTCAGCAGAGAAATCGGAAGGATGATATTTCCAGGCCAATTCTGTTAAAAATTGCTCCAGACTTGACCGAGTCTCAGCTTGACGATATTGTTGATATTATCGCTGAAACAGGAATAGCCGGGGTGATAGCCACAAATACCACGATCTCCAGAGAAGGCTTGATAAGCCCGGAAGAACAGAGTAAAGAAGGAGGTGGACTTAGTGGAAAGCCACTGACAAAGCGCTCGACAGAAGTTATACGTTATCTTTCAGAAAAATCGGGAGGGGCTTTTGTGATCATCGGCGTAGGAGGGATACATACACCGGCAGATGCTATTGAAAAGTTAAAAGCGGGGGCAACACTCGTTCAGATCTATACCGGTTTCGTATACGAGGGTCCGGGTTTGATCAGAAAAATATTGAAAGGTATTTTAAAATCAGAGAACAACGCTGACAAAGCCTAAAGCATTGTCAGCGTTGTTGTTTACTTCTTAGCTGCGGCTTCAATTTTTGCCAGAACAGCATTGTTTTTTCTGACCTGACTATCTGCAGGCTCTGTAGAACGGCTTCCGGTTTCTATATCCCGGCCTAACTTTAAAAATTGAACTTCCAAACGCGAAGTGGTTTTGTTTTTTCTGTCTTTTCTTTTTAAGCGTGTAACACCCATAGTTTTAATTTTAACTTTTTATCTGAGGTCGAGAGCGGATTCGAACCGCTGTAAAAGGTTTTGCAGACCTCTGCCTAGCCACTCGGC
>CAZFQV010000349.1:0-3012 GCA_964521175.1 uncultured Sphingobacterium sp. | reverse complement strand
AATAAATCCAGATGATATTGAGTCAATCAGTGTTTTGAAGGGTGGCCCTGCTGCGGCCTTGTACGGTTCAAGGGCGTCCAATGGAGTGATTTTAATTACGACCAAGAGGGGTATGGCTTCCAAAGGAATTGGGGTTGAGTTGAATTCGACCTCCACTTTCGAAAACATCTCTGTTTATCCGGACTGGCAATATGAATATGGCCAGGGAATTGATGGTGTTAAGCCGGCCACTGCGAGTGCCGCAAGAAGTGCCGGTCGTTTGTCTTTTGGAGCAAAGATGGATGGTCAGCCCTCAATCCAGTTAGACGGACAGATGAGACCTTATTCTCCTGTTTACGTTAAAGACAATTTCGATAATTTTTACAGAACTGGTTCAACCTATTCAAATACCGCTGCGTTTACCGGAGGAAGCTCAGATCTTAATTTCCGTTTCTCAGTAGCGAATGTGGATGCGAATGCGATAATGGAAAATTCGTCAATCAATAGAAAAATTGCGAATCTCAACGTAAATGCTGCACTGGGAGAAAGAATTACTATAGAAGCTATTGGCCAGTATAATTTGGAAAACGCCGTTAATAGACCTAAAGTAGGTTATGCGGATCACAATGCTTCATGGGCGACTTATCTTATCGCAAATACCATGGACATCAGAACATTATCACCGGGCTATGATGCAAATTTCAACGAAACGCTATGGAATGCGTCAAGCGCAGCCACCAACCCATACTTTGTAATAAACCGTTATAGAAATGGCGATAATAAGAATCGCTTTTTAGGACAGTTCAGTGTAAAGTATGATATATTAAAAAACCTATTTATTAAAACAAGTGTCAGTAAGGATTATTACAGATTTAGTGCTGAGAATATAATCCCTACGGGTACTGCAGCAGCACCAAAAGGTGAATTCGAAAATATACAGGCGAGTGTTTCTGAAACCAATTCGATGCTAAGCATGAATTACAACGCGAGGTTTTTGAAGGACTTTAGCTTTATGGCCATGGTTGGCGGAAATCAACAACAAAGTATCTATGACCAAACTAATATTAGTGGTAAGGAATTTACGATTCCGTTTTTTTATAGCTATACGAACGTTGCAGCATTAAATACTTCTCCTCTATTTGAACAGTCAAAAATAAATTCTGTTTTTGGTTCTGCTGATTTGGATTATAAAAGGGTCGTGTTCCTGACCGTGTCTGCACGACAAGACTGGTTCTCCACATTGAGCCCTAAAAATAACACCATTTTGTATCCCTCAGTAGGTGGAAGTTTAATACTATCTGAGGCGCTAACCATGCCATCTTTTATCAATTTTATGAAATTGAGGACTTCATGGGCACAAGTAGGAGGTGCCACACCTAGTCCATATATCCTGAATCAAACCTTTGATATGATTCAGGGTGGCCATAATGGCAGACCAGTTCAGGGGTTTTCTTCCCGCTTAGTTACTAATCCAGATTTAAGACCACTGACATCTACCACTTACGAAGCGGGATTGGATGTTCAACTCTTTAATAACAGATTAGGGATTGATTTCACATTGTATAATCGCAAAACAACTGATGATATTGTCCGAACCACTATCCCTAATACCAGTGGCTACACACAAGCACTTTTGAATGTGGGAGAAGTTAGCAATAAGGGGATTGAGTTTTTGATAAGCGCTAAGCCCGTAAAGAGTCAAAAATTTAGTTGGGACGTAAGTTACAACTTTGCCTACAACCGTAGTGAAATAGTAAAACTTGCGGAAGGTCTTACAGAGGTTACCGTTGGCACGGGAGTTTCTGGTGGTGTCATTCAAAATCGGGTTGGACAGCCGTTTGGCATGGTTAGAGGCTTCCTGCATAAAAAAGACGCAACCGGCCAGACTATATATAATCCGGTAAGTAATCTGGAAGTGATAAGTCCTTTGACCGATTTGGGGGTAGGCGTTCCTCCTTATACAATGGGACTAACAAATAATTTCGGATATAAGAATCTTTCATTAAGCATCCTGTTAGACGGAAAATTCGGGAACACGATATGGTCAAATACAAACTGGTATGCGTCACGTTTCGGCCTGCCTAAATCTACCTTGCCAGGTCGGGAAAGCGGACTTGCGCTAAAGGGAGTAACTGAAGCAGGAGCACCATACTCTTACACAGTGCCGATCCCTCAAATTGACAATTATTATAATTCTCAGCAAAGTTATACAGGCCTCTTTGCCTATGATGGAAGTTTCGTGAAGTTACGCCAGGTAATATTGGGCTATAGACTTCCAATTTCAACAGTTGGGCCATTAAAGTTTCAATCCGCCACTATATCTGCTGTTGCAAGGAACCTCTTTATTTTATACAGTAAAACTGAAAACTTCGATCCAGAATCAAGTAATACCAGTGATAATGCCCAGGGCCTGGAGGCTTTTGGTCTTCCCAGAACCAGGAGTATTGGTTTAAATCTGCAGGTAAAGTTTTAATCATTTAATTTAATTGATATGAAAAATCATTTTTTCAGAAATACAGCAATTGTTTTAATCATGTTATTCGGAGTTTCCTGTGATAAGGGCTTCGAAGAGCTGAATGTTAATCCTAACGCTGCTACGAAAGTAGTTCCAGAGTTCTTGTTTACAAAAGCCCAACTGTCTTCAGCCAGATTCGATTACTTTATGCTTGGCGGAGCAATGCAGCATATGGCCAATTATAATATTGGACAAGCACAGGGGGATAAATATGTTGGTAATACTGGCTGGCAATCTAATCTATTTGAAAACTTCTACATAAATGAAGGACTTGAAATAGAGGAAGTTATCCGTTCAGTTTCAGGCGCTCCCGAACTTGTTAATAAACTGGCAGTTGCTCGTATTTGGCGAGCCTATGTCTATCATCGTGTAACTGATATGTATGGTGATATTCCTTACAAAGAAGCTGCAAAAGCAGCGTCTGACAAAATTTATAAGCCAAAATATGATAAGCAAGCTGACATCTATGCTGATATGCTTAAAGAATTGGAAGAAGCAGCGAAGAGTTTTGATCCTGC
>CAZFQV010000348.1:0-3020 GCA_964521175.1 uncultured Sphingobacterium sp. | reverse complement strand
AAAATATCTGTATGAAAAATCCGTGGGAACAATTCTCGCGATGGTAATCCCCGGTATTGCACTCATCTATATTTTCGACAGTCTGATCATCAGACTTCTGGCAGGTGAGCAATATGCCGATACCATTCCGATATTAAATATCACCCTTCTGTATTGTATCTTCGGTCCCTTCGGCAGGCAGACTGGGGTAATCCTCGATTCGATAGGGAAGACCCGGGTGACATTTATTTTAGTATTGGTAAATACCACGATCATCCTGGGACTAAACTACATCCTAATTGGCAGATTTGGGGTAATTGGGGCAGCTTATGCCACTCTTATATCAAATGTCATCGGATTTGCCATAGCCCAAGTGATCTTATGGAGAGAATTGAGGGTAAATGCGCTGAATGCTTTCATCTATGCTTATCGCTTCTATCCGGAATTTTTTAATAAATATATACTGAAGAAAGGTTAAATTATGGTCGGTGTTTTATTTATAGGGCGGCTGGGAAATCAGCTTTTTCAATTTTGCTTCTTACAATATCTCAAATCAAGAAATAAAAGTTATATCTATTTTTTCACCAACCCGCATCATGCCTATCTGGGGAAATACTTTAATCTGGGTTGGCGTAATAACCTTTTGCTTAACTCCAAAGTATATTCGATTTTAACCAGGATAATAGTCCGTCTTGTTCGATTTAACCCGATCTACATCCAAAACATTGCTACTCCAAAACAGGTTAGTGTAGTTAACAATAGTTTATATAAGGGATTTTTTCAATCAGACTTCTATATCAATCAAACGCCTGAACGGCCCCTGCTTCAGCTCAAAAAGAAATATGTCAATGAGTTTGAGCAATATTTTGGAGAGTTGTTCAAACAGGAGAAGACGATAGTGGTACACATCCGGCGAACAGATTATCTGACATATGGGAAACGGGATATATCTCTGCCGGCCGAGTATTTTAAAAAGTGTCTGGCAGGCTTGGGAAATATTGACTCTTACCAAGTAATATTTGTAAGTGACGATATGGAATTTGTAAAAAACGAGTTTCCTGCCAAGCCCAATTATATTTTCACGGCAAACAATGAAATTATCGATTTCCAAATTATCAAAAATGCGGATATCGCCATTATATCCAACAGCACTTTTGCCTGGTGGGCCTGCTATCTGAGCGACAAAAAACAGCAAGTATATGCTCCTAAAAACTGGCTTGGATTCAGGATCGGTAAAGAACACCCCAAAGGAATCATGACTAATAAATTCACCTGGGTAGACGTACTTTAAGCGATAGAAAGGTTATTCTTAGTTAAGGAGGACAATAACTAATTATAGCATCGATTGATACAAATTGAGCGTTGCCGCAACTGATTTTTGAAGCGAAAAGAACTCTAATCTGGCTGTTCCTTTTTCTAAGAGGCTCCCACGCGTAGACTGATCAGAAAGCAGCCGGTCCATAAGTCCGGCGAGACTATCGGCGTCTCTGGCATCAAAATAAAACGCAGCATCTTGAGCTATTTCTTTGAAACAATCTGTTTCGCTTAGTATCAGCGGGCAACTGTTTCTGAACGCTTCTAATATCGGGAGGCCGAAGCCTTCGTGGAGCGATGGATATACGAATAATAGCGCGTTTTGATAAATAAAATTTAGCTGTTCATCATTGGCATGGATATGCTTAACTCTGTTTAATAAGCCGAAGCATCTTAAAAACTCTTCTTCGGCAATACCCAGCTTTCCACCGCCCGCAATAACCACTTTAAGCTCCGGATAATCTTTCAAAATACGTAGATACGCTTCTATAAACAGGTGAAAATTTTTATATCCCCCTCTGTCTCCAATGAAAAGCAAATAGTCGTCTGGAATATCAGGAACGGGACTCGTTTTCAGTGGCTGCTCAAAATCCAGTCCGTGGTAAATCACTTCTATTTTTGCCGGATCCACATCGGAATATTTTATCAGATCGCTTTTGGTCGTCTCGGAAATAGCAATAATCTTATCAGCACGTTCAATATTTAGTCTTTTCTCAAAAGTAAGTGTATCATGAGACCAGAAGTATTCTGGTAAACGCTCATGAGTCATATCATGAACCGTAATGACCAGCGGCTTTTTTAATTGCCGGACGAAATAAGGGTCATAATACGTAGGATGGAAGATATCGAAGTTGTTTCTCTCCAGCAGATAACTGCAATACAGCTTATTAATCTGATAAGCCTTTCTCCCAAAAGATGAACTGAGGAAAGAGTCTGTGATAAAGTTACTTTTCAGCAAGCCTCCCGCACGTAGATAGTGATTCCCGGACAACAACACTCCCAGGAGATAGTCAGATTCAGGTAGGCGGTCAATACTTTGTATAATATTCGCGAAATACCGGCTGATACCACCATACTTCTGGGTGGAAAACTTCTGGTGGTCAAAAAATATTTTACTCATGCTTTCTTAAAACACCAGCTCCCGGAAATCCGGAAGCTGGTCTATAATTAAGTATTTCGGTGCGACGACTGTTCCTTCTTTCTTTAAGGATTATAAATATAATTATTCTGACGATAACCTGATGATTTGTTGGAGAACCAGTCAGGATACTGAACGCCTCCTGATTCTGCCCAGGCCTGGAATTTCAAATAGCCGGCGCTTATAATAGAGCCCTCAGAAGGGTATTTAAATGGCTTGACGGGCAAGGTTATCGCCCAAGGAAGGCCAGATCTGGTCACATAATGTCTATCACCGGCATTGGATGCATCATCGCCGGTACCGAATAACTCTGTGTTAGCTAACTTCGTCGGTGTCTGACCGGGAAGGTGAATTTCTAACCCGCGGCCGTTTGGCACCCCACTATTCCATATAAACGGATTATATGCACCTAGGCCGAAAACATCAAGAGACGGGCCATCTGTAATCGTGAAGCTAAGCTTATAATCCTTTGGCCTTGCGACAGGATCGGCAGGTCTCGTATTCCAGTTCTCCAGCTCCTGATGTGTATTAACAAACAAGATTACTACAGCGTTGCTCTGATCTTTTTCCAGGGTGCCACCTGTAAGAC
>CAZFQV010000347.1:0-3022 GCA_964521175.1 uncultured Sphingobacterium sp. | reverse complement strand
GGCCCTGGGTTATTTGATCAAAGCTGCCCCCAATAATTCTTATCGGGAGTTCGCTCAAGAACTGTTTGACCGCTCGATCCCTCACTTCAGTGCCCTTCATCACCTGAGAGGGATTGCAAACACGGTGATTGGCTTGTCGCTGTATCTGAAAGTACACCCGTATCATGAAGCATTAACAGAGCTACTTAAAAGTTTGAGCTCAAAGCTCATCGATGCTTATGAATCGAATAGCAAAGAAGATGGCTGGCGATGGTTCGAAGATAAACTGAGCTACGACAATGCGCTCCTACCAATGGCTCTTCTACATTCAACGGAGATTACCGGCGACGAGATTGGCCTAAATATCGCCCTCGAATCTATTGAATTCTTAGATAAACTGACTTTAAACAAGGGGTACCTGAGTCCGGTGGGAAGCGATGGCTGGTATTACAGAAATGAGGATATGGCGATTTTCGATCAGCAGGCTATTGAAAGTATGGCTATGGTACTCATGTATTTCAAAGCCTTCGAAGTAAGCAGGGATAAGGTATTTCTGAGTAAAATGTATCTATGCTATCAGTGGTTTCTGGGCGAAAATAGTCTGCGCCTGCCCTTATACGATCATGAGACCAAAGGATGCTGCGACGGGCTGCAGCCTGGAGGTTTAAATCGTAATCAGGGGGCAGAAAGTACTTTGGCCTACCTTATCTCACATTTATCGGTATTAAAAGGCCTGAGATTGGAGCCGGTGTATAAGATCCATAAAAATGTAGAAGTAATTGGGCAATCGAAGCTTGAAGTAGCCTAAGCTGGAGTGCCTTCACACCCGGTTTTATCGATTAACCAACAGATGAGAATAGCAGTTTTATCTCCGGTCGCCTGGCGTACGCCGCCCCGGCATTACGGTCCATGGGAACAAATGTCTTCAAATATTACAGAAGGGCTGGCGGCGGCAGGAATGGATGTGACGCTTTTTGCTACAGGCGATTCAGTCACCGGAGCTGAACTTAGTTCAGTCATTCCCTCCGGCTATGAAGAGGATAAGAACCTGGATGCAAAAGTTGTAGAATGCCTGCATATCAGCAGCCTGATGGAGCAGGCGGCCAGGTTCGACATCATCCATAATCATTATGATTTTCTTCCATTAACCTATTCGAGGCTTATAAAAACACCGATGATCACCACTATACATGGGTTTTCATCCCAAAAGATCATTCCTGTTTATAAAAAATATAATAATTCCTCATACTATGTTTCGATAAGTGATTCAGATAGAGCCGAGGAGTTGGACTATCTGGCTACCGTTTATAATGGGATCCGCACGGAGGGCTTTGAATTCAGCGAAGTAGCGGCGGATTATCTATTGTTCTTTGGTCGCATACATCCCGACAAGGGTACCTATGAAGCAATACAGATCGCCAGGGACAGTGGCCGGCAATTACTCATTGCCGGAATAATTCAGGATCGGGCATATTTCAACGAGCAGGTGCAGCCCTTTCTTGATGAAGACATCCGCTATGTTGGTGAAGCGGGGCCCGGTATGCGAAACAAGCTGCTGGGGGGTGCGGCAGCATTATTGCATCCTATAAATTTTAATGAACCCTTTGGGCTCAGCGTCGCGGAAGCTATGTTATGCGGGACGCCGGTAATTGCATTCGATAGAGGCTCCATGCCGGAACTTATTAAAGATGGGAAAACAGGGTTTCTGGTGAAAGATATCACGGAGGCGGCGAAAGCAGTGAATAAGCTCGATACCCTGTCCCGGATGAATTGTCATCAGCACGCTAAAGATAATTTCTCCAGTGAAAAAATGGTTGCGTCTTATCTTAGTTTATATAAAAAGACTATCGAGCGCCGATGATTTGCTCTTCAGTTTATCTAAAAGCGCATTGATGTCGACACTGGCGAAGGATGAGCAATAATCTGATAGTCCATAAGGTATGATCAGCTTGTCATTATGGATGATAGATCCGCATGAATACAGCACATTGGGCACATATCCCTCCCGCTCATCCTTATTCGGTATAAGAAGCGGTTCCGATAAACGCCCGATCTCCACAGATGGATCATCTAACTTCAACAGACTAGCACCCAGGCAATATCGTCGCATAGGGCCTACGCCGTGAGTAATGATCAGCCACCCGTCATCCGTTTCGATGGGTGAACCACAGTTGCCGATCTGGATATATTCCCAGCTCGCGTGGGGCTGCTGCAATAAAACAGGATTTTCCCAGATCTGGATCTTATCCGAATACATGATATAATTATTCCAGCCGTCTATTCTCGACATCATGGCATACCGGCCATTGATCTTACGCGGGAACAGGGCAAGGTTCTTATTTTTTGCTCCGGCACCGTACAGCGGACAGATCTTAAAATCATAGAAATCGGTGGTCTGCAATAATTTAGGCATGATCATCTGCCCGTCATAGGCCGTATATGTGGCATAATAGACCACCTCCCCGTCGTCGCCGGTAAACTTTACAAAACGGGCATCTTCGATCCCTTTCTTTTCAAACTCGGAGATCGGAAAAATTACCCTGTCAGAGATATCGGTATCTTTGGAGAAGCTGATATCATGATAAGAATCTGAAAGCCATAGCACTTTATCGTATTCAAGCTTTTCCTGTTCTGAGCCCTGCAGATTCTGCAGCTCCATGATCGCTCTTCTAAGTTCATGATACTCAAACTTTTCCCCCAATTTCTCTTTAACATTTCTCAGAATCCCTTTATCTATGTTATTGTCGGCTGCCTTAGTAAAAAACAATTTCTTAACATATACCGCGTTTCTTACGATTTCTGCCTCGTCAATATAATTGCCGGAGGGTATTACGGTGATACCGCCATCCTTGTCGACCATCGCCCTCCTGAACACGATGGAGGATATATGACCTTCGCCTACCGCGCGGAAGCTGATGATCATTCGTTTTTGACCTTCCACCAGCTCTGTCTGATCGGGATCTTCCACTATAGAGGGATTAAAGAATGCCGCAGATTCAATGGAATACTCATGGGTAAAATATGAACCGATAAGCAGCTTGCG
>CAZFQV010000346.1:0-3024 GCA_964521175.1 uncultured Sphingobacterium sp. | reverse complement strand
GCAATACCTGTAATAGTAAACAACTCATCGCCATCCAGGCCCAGGCTGTCTGCGCTTTCACCATCTTTATACTGAAGAGGAAGAACACCCATTCCGATTAAATTGCTGCGGTGTATCCGTTCGTAACTTTCTGCAAGTACTGCTCTTATCCCTAATAGAAAAGTGCCCTTGGCGGCCCAGTCTCGGGAGGAGCCACTACCATATTCTTTTCCCGCCAGGACAATTAACGGAATATTGTTCTCCCTATATTTTACGGAAGCATCAAAAACTGACATTTCTTCACCTGTGGGTAAGTATCTCGTATAACCACCTTCCTTTGTAGCCAGTTTATTCTTTATTCTGACGTTGGCAAAAGTGCCCCGAACCATTACTTCATCATTGCCTCTTCTCGAGCCATAAGAATTAAAGTCGTCTTTCTTTATGCCGAGCCCGTTTAAATATTTGCCGGCAGCAGACAGCTCATTAAATTGCCCTGCCGGAGATATATGATCGGTAGTGATACTGTCGCCGAGGACTAATAGAGCACTTGCACTTTCGATATCACTTAAGGGTTCTGCGTCTTTAGAAATATTGAGAAAAAAAGGAACCTCTTTTATGTAAGTAGAGGATTCTTCCCATTGATATAAGTGATCATCCGGAACGACAAGGTTTTTCCATATCTCATTGCCTTCGAATATTTTCCCATAATTGCTCGCAAAATATTCCGGTGAAAGCACCTTATTCATTATCTCATGAATTTCATTATCGCTTGGCCAAATATCTTTTAAGTAGACAGGGCGTAAATTCGGATCCAGACTGATTGGCTCATTGATTAGATCAATGTCAACACGTCCGGCGATAGCATAGGCTACAACCAGCATCGGCGACATCAGGAAATTCATTTTAACCTGTGGATGGATTCTTGCCTCGAAATTTCGATTACCCGAAAGCACAGAAGCAACGATCAGGTTATGTTCTTCAACTGCCTTAGCGATATGAGGAGGTAAGGGTCCTGAATTGCCAATACAAGAAGTACAGCCGTAGCCCACCAGATGGAATTGTAAAGCTTCGAGATCACTTAACAGGTCTGCTTTCGAAAGATAGTCGGTTACTACTTTAGATCCCGGGGCGAGCGACGGCTTAACCCAGGGTTTAATATCAAGCCCATGCTCTCTTGCCTTTCTTGCAACCAGGCCAGCCCCGATCATCACAAATGGGTTAGAAGTATTCGTGCAGGAAGTTATGGCAGCTATCACGATAGCGCCATCCGAGATCATGAATTTTTCCTGACCGACCGTAATGCCAACCATCTTCATTCCATTTACTATTTTTTCCTCTATGGTGGTCTGGTCGGGAACCGGGCCGGGAGGATCTACAGGTTGTGCTCCTCCTTCGGCATACCAACGGGTTAACTGGTCTTGAGGCTGAACATACTTTCGGCCAAACGATTCGTCCAAAAGCTCTATGAATTTTGGTTTAAAGTTTTTTAGCAGTATTTTATCCTGCGGCCTTTTGGGCCCGGCAACTGTTGGTTCTATTGTGGAAATGTCCAGTGTAATTACCTTAGAATAATGGATATCTTCTGTTCCGGTACGCCACAATAGGTTGGTTTTACAATAATCTTCTACCAGCTGGATCTGCTCTTCAGAACGATTGCTCGTGCGCATATAGTCTAAAGTCTTTTTATCAATAGGGAAGTAGGTAATGGTACATCCGAATTCAGGCGACATATTGCCGATCGTCGCCCGGTCGGGCACGGAAAGATTATCAAGACCATCACCAAAGACTTCCACAAATTTTCCTACTACACCATGCATTCGCAAAAGCTCAGCAATGTTGAGAACCAGATCTGTAGCTGTGGAGCCTAAAGGCAAGCTGCCGGTGAGTTTTAGTCCGACGACTTCGGGTATAATAAAATAAATGGGCTGCCCTAAAATAGCGGCTTCGGCTTCTATTCCCCCAACTCCCCATGCTACAACACCAATTCCATTTACCATTGGGGTATGGCTGTCTGTACCTACCAGAGTGTCGGGAAAAACTTCGCCGTTACGTTCAATTACTCCTTTCGATAAATATTCTAGATTCACCTGATGGCATATTCCCATTCCCGGGGGCACCACGCTGAAATTACTGAACGACTTCTGCGCCCATTTAAGAAATTGATAGCGCTCGGTATTGCGCCTATATTCTTGGTCCATATTACTAGCATAGGCATATTGGGTTCCAAAAAAATCAACCTGTACCGAATGGTCAATCACCAGATCGACCGGAATCATCGGATTTATTTCATCAGGATTTTTTCCCTGCCGTGCCACCTCTGCGCGAAGTGAAGCGATGTCTACAACGGCCGGAACACCGGTGAAATCCTGCATAAGTACCCGGGCGGGTTTAAATGGAACTTCTTTGTCATTACCTGTAGCTTTCCAATGTAGAATATCTTCGATATGTTCCTGGGTGACAGCAAAATCATCTAGGTTGCGCAGAGTGTTCTCAAGAAGAATACGAATGCAAAAAGGAAGCCGCTGGATATCATAGCCTTTTTTTTGTAGTTCCTGGAGGCTGTAATATGTGAACGAGCCATTCTTGGTACTTAATATTTTTCTTACTTGATAGGGATCACGTGACATCTCTTTAAGTTTTTAATTTATAATAGGAATTATATTCTATCAGCCTAGCTTATCATTTGATTTGTTGTGCAAGGGATCGGCAGAATTTTCCATCTCCTTTGCGCTTTCTTCTACTTTTCGCCTTAGCTCTTCCTTATATTCGACCAGTTTATCGGATAAGATGTCATCCGAGGTGGCGAGGATCTGCGCAGCGAGGATCCCAGCGTTCTTAGCAGCGTTCAGAGCGACGGTGGCGACCGGAATCCCATTTGGCATTTGTAGAATAGACAATACAGAATCCCAGCCGTCGATAGAATTGGATGACTTTACCGGAACCCCGATTACCGGGATATGTGTAATTGAAGCAATCATTCCCGGAAGATGCGCAGCTCCGCCCGCACCTGCAATAATTACTTTTAGGCCACGACCTGCAGCGCTG
>CAZFQV010000345.1:0-3030 GCA_964521175.1 uncultured Sphingobacterium sp. | reverse complement strand
AATCCCACACAGAT
The DNA here is from genome assembly GCA_964521175.1 of uncultured Sphingobacterium sp. Taxonomy (GTDB): domain Bacteria; phylum Bacteroidota; class Bacteroidia; order Sphingobacteriales; family Sphingobacteriaceae; genus Daejeonella. The sequence goes on along the minus strand of CAZFQV010000345.1, from coordinate 3,016 downwards.
GAAAAAATATCGAGTCGCCGTACCGGATAACATCAAAAACAGCCCTGACACCCTTATTCTGCTGGCTATCGAGAAAGTGCTCACCGGCTACCTGGTTATCGCCGATGAAATCAAGGAGGACAGCGCTGATACCATCCGCCTGCTACACAAAAAAAATATCGCCACCTTAATGCTCTCCGGAGATAAGCAAGCGGTCGTTGATCGCGTAGCCGCCAGGCTTGGAATAAAAACGGCATTCGGCGGACTGTTGCCAGAAGATAAAGTTCGGAAATTGGAGGAACTCAAGCGGGACAGCAAAAATGTGATTGCTTTTGTGGGCGATGGTATAAATGATGCTCCGGTGCTGGCTCTGGCCGATGTAGGAATGGCTATGGGTGGACTGGGAAGCGATGTAGCCATAGAAACGGCGGATGTGATCATTCAAACGGATCAGCCATCAAAAATAGTAAAAGCCATCGAAATCGGAAAGGCAACAAACCGGGTGGTCTGGCAAAATATTTCCTTCGCATTTATTGTGAAAGCAGCGGTGATGATATTAGGCGCCGGCGGCCTCGCCACGATGTGGGAGGCGGTATTTGCTGATGTCGGTGTAGCGCTACTGGCCATCCTCAATGCAGTGAGAATTCAGAGAATGAAATTTTAATTTTAGCACCATATTCTTCTGAATCCAGGAAATTAAGACTAGCATTGCTGCGATCCTGGCCAGGAAGAAATTATTTGCAATGAACGATAAGATAAAAAATATAATCTTCGATTATGGGAACGTTATTTTCATGATCGACTTTAAACGCACCCAACACAGCTTTACCGACCTGGGAATTAAAAATGTAGAACGATTCTTTGCGCATACCGGCCATGATATACTTTTCGATGATTTTGAGGAAGGTAAAATTACATCAGATGAGTTCCGGGATGGGATACGCAAAATTACCGAACAGCCCGAACTCAGCGACGATCAGATTGACCATGCCTGGAATACGCTGCTGGTGGGTATCCCTCCCATCAATCACGACCTTCTGCTGCAAGCAAAAAAGAAATACCGAACCTTCCTGTTGAGTAATAATAACGAGATCCATTATAAATGGATTATGCGCTATCTGAAAGAGGAGTTTAATCTTAGCTCGAACTCTGCTTTTTTCGAAAAGGATTACTATTCACATCTTATGAAGATGCGGAAACCCAATGCCGATATTTTCGAGTTTGTGCTTAAAGAACATCAGCTGATACCTACTGAAACACTATTTATCGACGACAGCGCGCAGCATATCCAAACCGCTGCGAGCCTGGGCATGCATACCCATCTGCTCCGCGCTGATCAAACTCTGGAAGACTACATGTACTCGTCCGGCTTGCTGGACAGGACCTGGGAACAAAATCCGGAAGCGAAAAGCTGCTAATTTATCCTTTGCTACGCTAATTCTCTGCCTGCTGCCGCTCAAAACATTTTCCTATCCCCTTCTGTTATCTCCATATGGCAAATCCTATAGAAAAACCGACACTTGTGGGAACTTTAAACAAGTTGAAAGAAGAGGGCTTTACTCACGATTTCAACGTCCACAATAATCAGCTTAAAAGTGGAGATATCACTTTAAGCCCGAAAGAATTTGAGATAGTTAAGGTATATCGTTTTGAAGGTGCAAGTGACCCCGGGGATAATTCGGTGTTATATGCGATTAAATCACTTAATCACGATGTAAGAGGCACGTTCATCAATGGATACGGAATGTATGCAGATGACGATTCGGAAGACCTTTTAAGGAGTCTCGATACCCCTGCTCCTGAGTAGAGCCTTTCTGCGCCGCTTTTCTTTGACTATCAGCTTCAGTTCGCGACCCATCTGGCCGCGTACTGAGGTGTTTTCTTCCGCGCGACGGAACAAATAAGGCAATACTGCCCGCACCGGTCCGTAAGGAACATATTTTGTCACATTATATCCGGCGGCAGCCAGGTTAAAGCTCAGGTTATCACTCATGCCCAGCAACTGTGCAAAATAAACATGCTCGTGATTTCGGGCTATATGATGTCCATCTAAAAGATCTGCCAGAAGGCGACAGCTATGCTCATTATGAGTTCCCGCAATAAAGGCTACCTGCTGGATATGACTGAGGCAGTGTTCTATTGCCGCGTTATAGGCGCGGTCCGTTTGTTCCTTATCGGGATAAATAGGCGAAGGATAGCCCATGCTGCCAGCTCGTTTCCTTTCCTTCTCCATATAGGCTCCACGAACCAACTTAGCCCCCAAAATGAAGCCTTCCGTTCTGGCGGATTTCATATCTTCCTTTAGCAGCTCCAGCTTGTCATGTCGGTACAGTTGATAGGTGTTGTAAACAATGATCTTTTTCTGATTGTACCTGCGCATCATCTCCATAGCCAGCCTATCGATGCTATCCTGAATCCAGCTCTCCTCGGCGTCAATCATCACCCTGACACCCAGACGGTGTGCCAGGCCGCATATTTTATCAATCCTATATCGAATTTTTTCGAATTCAAGGTCTTCTTCGTCAGTAAGCTCCTCCGCCGAATCCGCTTTCTCCATAAGATCGAATCTACCCAGGCCGCTTACTTTGAAAACAGTGAGAGGAATTCGGGGATCCCCGCTGGAATGCTCGATCGTCCGCATAATCTCCGTACAGGTTTCGTCAAATTTCTGATCTTCAGTCCCACCCTCCACAGAGTAATCGAGAATGGCTCCCACTTCTCCGCTATAAAGTTGATTGATGGTAGATTCGCATTCCTCTATTGTTTCACCCCCACAGAAATGCTTGAATATAGTCGCCCTAATTAATCCTTTAAGCGGCAAACCAGCTTTTATGGCGATACTGATTAGTGGCTGGCCGATTTTAGTAAGAAACCGGAAGCTGATGATCTTAAACAACCAGTAAGCCCGTTCCAAGTCCATATCAGACTTCGACCTGAATGCCGTTTCTGTATCGTCAAAGGAGAACGACTGATGACCTGATGGTTTTTGCTTAGCGAAAGGAGGATGCATACTTATAAAGTTAGAAAATCTCTTCGA
>CAZFQV010000344.1:0-3031 GCA_964521175.1 uncultured Sphingobacterium sp. | reverse complement strand
CCGATTCGAGTTTTTGCGTCCCTTTTAAATAGCCACCATGGGCATCGAAAAATCCAAAATCACCAGTTTTGACCTTAAATACGGCAATATCAGCTTCGGCACCTACACTCAGGTTTCCCAGGTCGGTCCTTTTAATTTCCATAGCAGGATTCCAGGTAGACAGTTTGATTACATCTTTAAGTGAAACACCCATATTCAAAAATTTAGACATGATGTTAGCCATGTTTTTCATTCCCGCATTCATATTCGCCACATGCAAGTCAGAACTGATAGAGTTCGGAATTAACCCCTGTTTAATTGCCGGAATTGCCTGACTGAATACAAACCCATTAGCTCCATGGCCAACATCGAAAATAATCCCTCGCTGCTGCGCTTTAAAAACGTATGGTTTGACGATGCCATTGGCGTCAACCAAAGCTTCTTTATATATCGGTGCATCTGCTCCTGGTCCTTTCCCGGCATGGAAATTATGAGTTAAAATATCGCCGGGACGGAGGCTTTTCATCAATAGTTCTTCAAGAGAATTTTCTGGCGGCAACCCTCTCCAATCAACCATGACCGGAACATTCGCTAACCTACCTGCCGCAACTGCACTGTCTACCGGGATTGATTGTGGCCCTCCGTAATGCGCAACTTTAAATCCTACGATATAATTCTTATAATACATGGCTGCATTTGCCGCCATTTTAGGATCCATATCATCTTTATCCTGCTGATGTTCTCCCATTCCATCACCAACGATATTCAGAAATGCAAGTACTCTTGTTTTAGCCTGATCAATGATATTCTTTTTAAACAGCGGGAAAGTTTTCCATCCTGAACTACCTGCGTCAACAACCGTTGTTACACCTGCTCTAAATGTAAATCCATCGGGCGGCAAGGAATTCGGCCCATCCATATATTGTTGTGCCTTATTGGTTCCGGCAAAAACATGAACATGAATATCTATTATTCCGGGAGTAATAATCATTCCTTTTATATCGATCACTTTCTTCGCTCCCCCAACCGGAATGTCTGAGGCCACCCGTGATATTTTCCCATTGGTGATTGCGACATCCATATTAGCATCTATATTATTTTTAGGATCAATCAAATGTCCACCCTTTAATAGGATATCAATGCTCTGTGCGAAAGAGTGGCTATTGGCGCAAGTCACGGCTGCGATTATTATCATTATCGCAGCTAGTAGATTCTTTGTTTTCATCTATATTTAATTTTGTTTTAAAGGTGATGAAGCCTGCATAGGCTTATACATTTTATTGCCTGAGATTAAGCTCCTGCAGGTTTCATGTCAGTCTATTTTCTTAGAATTTTATTCACCATCTAAATTGATTTCCTTCTCTAAAAAAATTATTTAAGGGTGTGGTAATACCATTCAAATCATAGACTATTCTGCCTCCCTTGATCGTCACTTCACATTCAAATTTTTTATTTCCGGTCATTTTGTAACCTGCTGTTTCATAGAAGCCAAACTTTCCGTCCCGGAGACTAAAAACAACCAAATCAGCAATTGCTCCAGGGGAGAGTTGTCCAAGGTCTTCCCGTTTAATGGCTTTTGCCGGACTCCAGGTACTTGCTTTAATTATATCTTTCAGACTCATCCCCATCGTAAGGAATTTTGACATCACATTCATCATATCTTTCATAAAAGCGTTAGTACTTCCAGAAGAAAGGTCTGTGCTGATTGTGTTAGGGAGAAACCCAGCCTTCATAGCAGGAATTGCGTTAGAATACCGAAATGCTGAACCATGCCCCACATCGAAAATTATACCGCGCTTTTGAGCTTCCAGAAATGACGGTCTAATCAAACCGGTTTGCTGATCCACAATTCTGTCTCTCGCGTTTATATCTTCAATAATCGTATAAGTATGGGTGTAAATATCACCCGGGCGCATGTGTGCTGTAAACAAGTCTTTGAGAGATGGATAGGGATGATTACGCCCTCCATCTAACATAATAGGCATATTCGCAATATTTCCGGCCTCTACACCACGATCAACCGGAGTCCAGTCCGGACCTGTGAAATCAATTTTAAATCCGACGATATCACTATTAGACAATGCAAGCTTCGCAGACTCCGACGCTATTTTATCACCGGTATCTTTCTCATTTGCGCCCCCTTTATATCCGGCACCCTTAATATTAAGGAACGCTAAAACACGGGTAGTTGATTTATCGATAACTTGTTTCTTAAAGTTCGCAAATGTTTCGTAATCAGAATCCCCGGCATCGACAATGGTTGTTACCCCAACACGAAAAGTGTAGCCATCGGGAAGAGTATAACCCAACCTTGAATGAATATCAATTAAGCCCGGTGCAACATACATTCCGGCAGCGTCTACGACCTGTGTTGCCTGATTAGGGTCTATACTCTTAGCAATCAGCGCAACTTTACCATCATTGAGTGCTACATCAAGCACCTCATCAATGTTATTCTTAGGATCAATGACGTGTCCGCCCTTGATGATGATACCATAGACTTTACTACTTTGCTGCGCAAATGCTGGTAAGTTCAACAGGATGCTAAGTAGAAACAGAAATTGTTTTACTTTGGTCATGGTCTTATTTTTTTAGTGGAATTGCATTTTTAGCTATATAATCATCCTGGTTAGAAGGAACAGGGCCAATGTAATGGAACCTTTCTGCCCATTCTAATCCATATTTTTCACCGATCTTTTTATCAGAAGGTGAATATCTCAGCAATGGTGATTCTATATCCAACACAAAATGTTTGATATAGTTAAAATCAGCCGTCCGATCATCATCGCCCAAAATAGGAAGGCTCTTGCCCTGAGCAGCGAGTTTTTTTCTCAATCTTGAACCATTGTTTCCCCCGGGTCCCTGAGTTACGTTGACCATGTTCGACTCTACTTTCTTATCAATGTATTTGGAAATATCTACGATTCGGTTGACGTGCTGAGGGCCTCTTCTGGTGAAGAAGTATTTTTCGGAAACTCCATGAGCGTCCATAAGATCCATTTGTTCGGGATAATCCAACCGACTTCCTGCCGGGCCTATGGCTGCTTCAACC
>CAZFQV010000343.1:0-3032 GCA_964521175.1 uncultured Sphingobacterium sp. | reverse complement strand
TGGCTACTTTGACTATGTGAGGCAGTACGTAAGGTTTGACGTAGATAGCAATCTTTACAGCAGCCAGGCTGATCTGAGGATGTTTCTCGCTAATCCCAATGATAAGCCATCCCATCAAGTATATACCATTGACAACAGTCTGATTACAATCAAAAATAGCGATGATATGATTGATAGCCTGGTCAGGGATACCATAACCATCGATTCCCAGTTTCGCTTTGTGGATCATTCTCATAAATTTATTCCAAAAACGCTCAGTAGATATCTTTATCTTAGAAAAGGAGATATATATAATATTGATAATGAAGAACTTACCTATGACAGGTTTTATGATCTTAACGTATTCAGAAATATTAAGATCGAGTTTGCCAAAGCGGAAGATAGCACGGCAAGGCTTCGGCCACGCTATGATATTTCGCCATTAAAGCGAATGAGCAACCGTATTGAGGGGGAGTATACTTTTAATTCCGGTAGGAATGGATTCAATATCGGGAATACCTATACTAATCGGAATCTTTTCGGCGGCGCCGAGTTGCTTGAGGTGAAGGCAAAATTCGGAATACTCTTTGATGCTGCGGCTAAGGGGAACGTGTTGGACAGGATATTCAGCCGGGATCTTCAGTTAGGGGTGAATCTGGCCTTACCTAAATTACTTGTCCCCTTTAATATTCCGATCATCGGCAAAAATGGTATCCCCCACACTACGATATCGAGTAGTCTGCAATTATTTGATCAAAGGGCTGCGTTTACAAGCCGGGTTTTCATTAATTCCATTACTTACGATTGGGTAGAAACCAAGTATAAGCTGCATACACTTACTCCATTCAATATCGAATTCAGAAGAGGAAGGTTAAATCCTGCGTTCCGCGATAGTCTGAAGAACATGGGATACGAATTGTATGTCCGTACAAATGATCGTCAGTTCTTTAGTCTGGGCAGCCAGTATGCATACACGCTTAATTCTTTACGTCTGAACACCTATGGCAACTTTGTTTATTTCAGGGGAACCTTGGATGCTGCGGGAAATACCCTTGGATTGGTAGATAAAATAGCACACTTTAAGAGAGACGATGCCGATTTTAAAACAATACTAGGGCTGCCCTACCAGCAGTATGTGAAGACGGAGCTAGACTTTAGATTTTACCGGTCCCTGGGAGGCGAAAGGCAGTTTATTATCCGGGTGAATCCGGGAGTCGGGATACCTTATGGGAATAGTGAGCAGTTGACTTTTGAGAAGAATTTCTATGCGGGCGGGTCCAGTGGCGTAAGAGCCTGGCAGGCAAGGACCCTAGGCCCTGGAAATTATAACCGATCTTCACTAGGTACAGGGGGGAAAGCGGATACTTTACGGGCAAATTTGAGAAATCTTGATCAACTTGGCGAGATTAAGTTTGAGACGAACCTCGAATACCGGTTTAAGATTGCCAATAATATCATGAACGCTAAAGTCAAGGGAGCTACTTTTGTCGATTTTGGAAACGTGTGGAGAAAGGATGCAACGGTTGAAAACCCTGGTGGTGAATTTCGCTTTGATAAGTTTTTAGGCCAATTGGCGATTGGGGCAGGTGCCGGCCTGCGATTCGATTTGAACTATTTTGTTTTTCGCCTGGATGCAGGCGTCAAGGTTCGGGATCCGCAATTCCAGGGCTCCGATCAATATGTCATCAGGCATCTGTTTAACAAGAAAGAATTCAAGGAAAAGTATAGAGTTACTAACGCACCGGATGAATATCGTTTTGTACAATATAACTTTGGGATAGGAATGCCATTTTAGAACTGCCGGGATTCCTTGTCTTTCAATTAAGGCCGCTCCTGTGTGCTAAAACAGATTTTTCAATCCGTCGACTATGGTAGCGAAGAAGGTCGATATATTCAGGCCATTTCTTGAATTGAATATAAGAGCAATAATCAGCAGAATTCCCGCAATTATGATAAACTTCCGAAAAAGCATAGCAAGTACAATAATGACGGCAGGTACCAGCACAAGAATCATCCAGCTTATTTTGACTGGCCGCAGATTATTGTCTTTTTTGTAAATAAAGAATAGCTTACCGTGTGTCCCCATGTCGTTTTCGTGACGAAGGTAGAGGAAAGTAGATTTATCTATAGGCTGTGGCGCTACTGCTATTCCGTTGTTGAATTTTAGTTCTTGCCGGAAGCCATTCACGCTGAAAATAAATGTTCCGTTGATATATTCCAAGGGCTTTTCGTTTGCGTCAGTTGCGATCACGGCCAGCTTGCTGTTTTTTAAAAGATTTTCCTCGACCATGAAATTATTGATTTCCATGAGATCCGGACGGGCTAAGCCGTTTTGCGAATAAGCAAACAGGGCTGATAGGAAGACTGACAGAAAAATGATGCAATGGCGTAAAATTCTCATTCAAATGATCGTTTATTATAGAGTAAAAAGCCGGCGTGGAACATCACGCCAAATCGCCTTTTTTCACTGTCGTAATGATTGAAACTCAGGCTAAGGGGGCCTACTAAGGTATGAAAAACCAAGCCGGCTGTTGCAGCCAGATGGCTTTTTGCAAACAGTCCTCCGTAACCTACCGATTGATAACCTCGGAGCACAAATTCTTCCATGGGCTGAAAGATAAATAATTCTGCGCGGGCGTCCAGTTTTTTCGCCAGCTGGAAAATATTTTTTACTCCCACGGCACCATAAGTATTTGCTCTAAAATTTTCCAAATAAAGTGACTTTGAATCCTGAAGTGGATTGAAGGTGTTGGCGCTGGTGAGGGTTGACTTATAAGTGCTAAACAATGGCTTATTACTCATCACTATTTCGGTCATGTAACCAAAAGTATACCGCCCGGAATGAAAGGGGTACTGTTCTCTACTGATCATCGCTTTAAACCAATTCTGACTTTTACTCAAGGGCTGAATTGGAACAAAACTCGTCTGATCCCGAAAAATATTTCCCGGAGTATAATGCTCCGTACCTCCGTAAAAGCTTATACCTGTCTCGAAAGAAGATCCTTTGCTCGCATACATTCTTCGATTAAGTAGGTTTTTAACGAAATTTACAG
>CAZFQV010000342.1:0-3042 GCA_964521175.1 uncultured Sphingobacterium sp. | reverse complement strand
GATGAAAAAATTTATGATGACAGCGGCTTTCGTAGCCAGCTTAGTAACCTGGGGATATTCACAGGAAAGACCAGTGCGTCAAGGAGTACGGCCGGTAAGAACGATACAGTCAAGGCAAATGGGCAGTCCTGAAGAACGCGCAAAAAGAAGTACTGAAGCCATGGAAAAGAGGTTAAACCTCAACGCAGAGCAGAAGGCCAAAGTGTATGCCTTAAATCTGGAACGCGCTCAAAGGGTAGAAAAACTAATGAAGGCTCAACAGGAGTTCCGTAAAAACCAAATGGTAAAACAGAAGGCCTATCAGGAAGAGAGTAATAAAAAACTAAATAACATCCTGTCTGATGAGCAGAAAAAGAGTTATGAAGAGATGAGAAAACAAAGGAACGAGAGAATGAAGGCACGTCGTCCGGGGCCTCCGGGAAATCGTATGAGATAGTTTTTTCTTAATCTGATATACAAAAGCGACTCATTTTGGGTCGCTTTTGTTATTTTTAACAAAAAATCTTGAAAGAAATTAATGACTTTTTAGTTTCCGCCTTACAGCAGCGAGAAAACAGCAACTCCCTCCGTACATTAAAGTCGGAAAATTCCCTGGCTGATTTCTGCTCGAACGACTATCTGAGTTTCTCCCGATCAGATGAGCTCAGATCGATTTTTGAGAAAGAGCTGGAGAAGTATACGGCTTATCGTCTGGGTGCTGCAGGCTCTCGTCTCCTGGCCGGGAACGATGAATTTACTGAAAGTCTGGAAAAACAGGTTGCAGCATTTCATCAGGCCGAGGCCGCTCTCATTTATAATTCCGGATATGATGCGAACCTGGGACTATTTTCCTCCCTCCCACAGCGTGGTGATACCGTTATTTGTGATGAACTTGTGCATGCATCTATCATTGATGGGGTGAGGTTAAGCCATGCGACCCGCTTTATATTCAAGCATAATGATCTGGAGAGTCTGGCTGACAAGCTAAAGCATGCCGGGGGAAACGTTTTCATCGTCGTAGAAAGCGTTTACTCGATGGACGGGGATGAGGCTCCCTTGCAGCAGCTCTGCGAGCTTGCGAAGGTTTATCATGCCGCGCTGATCGTAGATGAGGCTCATGCGACCGGTATTTTCGGTGAACAAGGCAGAGGGCTGGTGTCTGAGCTGGGCTTGTGCACAGATATTTTCGCCAGGGTCGTGACTTTCGGAAAGGCTCTCGGGAGCCATGGCGCAGCGGTAATAGGCAGCAGCGAGTTGCGTGCGTACCTTATTAATTATTCGAGATCCTTTATCTATACTACCGCTGCTCCTTTCATGAATCACCTTCTCATCCGGCTGGCATACCATCATCTTGAGCACGCCAATCATCAGGCTCTTATTCATGAAAGAATTCAATACTTCAAGATGAAAGTTCACCCGGATAAAGGGCTGCTCCCGTCCAGATCAGCCATTCAGGCCATATTGGTCCCCGGCAACTCTCATGCAAAAGCAATTGCAGGCCTGCTGCAGGAATCAGGCTTTGATATTCGGCCTATCCTGAGTCCCACCGTTCCCCAGGGATGGGAGCGTCTTAGAATCTGCCTGCACAACCATAATTCGTTATTGGAAATTGATAATTTATGTAATAAACTAAACCAAATATTGTGACGTATAAACCTATTTTTATTACAGGTATAGGTACAGAAGTGGGCAAAACGGTATGTTCTGCTATTTGGGTGGAGATGCTCAGGGCCGACTATTGGAAACCTGTACAATCTGGTGATCTGCATAACACTGATACCATGCTCGTGAAAAGTCTGGTGTCAAACAAGGTAAGCAAGTTTCATCCTGAAGCTTACCGGCTAACCCAGCCCTTCTCTCCGCATAAATCTGCGGCAATAGACGGGATACGAATTGATCCTGAAAAAATAGTGCTACCGGCGACAAAAAACCGACTAATTATTGAGGGGGCCGGTGGATTGCTGGTACCTTTGAACGAAAACTTTTTAATGATAGACCTCATCGAAAAACTCGGCGCCGATGTTATTTTAGTATCTAAAAATTATCTTGGGAGTATCAACCACACCCTCATGTCGGCCGAGACCCTAAGGGCACGTGGGATAAAGATAAGTAAGTTAGTTTTCTGCGGGGAGCGCAATGAAAACACGGAACAGATAATATACAACTATCTAAATATCAATTATATCAATATTCCGGTTTTCAGGAATTTGAATAAGCAGGAAATCAAAAATGTTGCTTCCCAACTTCACTTATAAAATAAAATGGGTGGCTGAATAATCATCTGCAAATGCATCAATTATTCGGCCACCCATTATTTGGCATTTATTGGTCTATAAGCCCGACTATTGTGCTAACTGAGGATTATTAAGAACTTCAGCCTGAGGTATTACCAAAGTCAATTCATCCGCATTATAAGGGAATGATTTACCAGCTTCGAATAAGTGGTTCGGTCCCCTGGTAATGGTCGCCTTATTACGTTTCATAGCAAGGTAGCTTTTCCCTTCACCCCATAACTCAATTCGGGTTTGAAGATATATTTCATCACGAAGTGACTGACCACTTAAAGCATCGACATAAGAATAATTAGTGATTCTCTTAGCTAATAGTTGCTTCAGTCTGTCTTTAGCAGGTCCATCCATATTCAGCTTTGCCTTGGCTTCTGCATTCAACAGATACATCTCTTCTACCCTCATATATACATAATCTGTTGTAACATCCCTCTGGCCGCCATCTACCCTTCCAGGATCAAAAAACTTATTTAATGGCATCAAATCGAAATCTCCGGGATCATAGCCATATTTGGCCTCTAAACCTGAGCCGATCGGATCAAATTGCTTTCTACGAAGATCGTCAGGACGAATAGCATCGTACAAATCTTCATCAATCGTTTTCGGATCACCCGCCCAGGCATAGCTATAGGTGAAAAGATCTACCTGTCCCCACCATGATACTAAATCAAGTTCATTTGCCAGGGTAAGGTCAACGCCCCACATCCAGCTTGGATTAGAGACATTATTGAAACCTGATCCCGGATTGGTTAATGCACCAGTAGTAGGATTTAAA
>CAZFQV010000341.1:0-3044 GCA_964521175.1 uncultured Sphingobacterium sp. | reverse complement strand
AGGATCGCTATGAGGTCGGCGATTAGCACACCCCTTGACAACTCTGGAAGTACAGAAAGATTGTTGAAGCTCGGAGCCCTGGCTTTAACTCGTTTAGGGATCTCTGTCTTGCCGTCCGTAATGAAATAATAACCAAGTTCACCCTTAGGGTTTTCTGCGCGGATATAAAAATCCTGTTCTTTCGGGATAATCTTCTTGGGAAGCTTTGCCCGCGGGTCAAAGTCAGGAGTCCGTTTTAATTCTCTTTGTAAACGATTGAGGCATTGCTCTATGATATACACCGATTGGACAATTTCATCAACCCTTACCTTATAGCGATCCCAACAATCACCGGTTTTTCCCATTTCACCCGTTCCGATAGGAATTTCGAATTCGAGTTCAGGATAAACTGAATATTCGTCCACCCGCCTTAAATCCCATTTTAATCCAGAACCTCTCAGCATGGGTCCTGAGCAACCGTAGTTGATTGCGACATTCAAGGGAAGGACTCCGACACCAGCGGTTCTGCTTATAAATATGTGATTATCAGTGAGCAATTGATCCAATTCTTTGAGTTTCGGTTTGAAATACCTTATAAATTCGCTGCAGCGTTCTTCAAATCCTACCGGTAGATCATAGAATAATCCGCCTATCCAAATGTAATTATAGAGCATTCTGGAGCCCGATGCCCATTCCAGCATATTCATGATATGTTCTCTGTCTCGGAAACACCATAAAAAAGGCGTGAAAGCGCCAATGTCAATACCGTAAGTACCGATAGCGATAAGATGTGAACTGATGCGGTTTAGCTCACAGACCAGGACCCGGATATATTCGACTCGTTTTGGGATCTCTTTATCAATACCCATCATTCTCTCCACTCCCATTACAAAAGCATGGTCGTTATTCATTGACGCCAGATAATCCATCCTGTCAACGAAGGGAATGATTTGCTGATAGCTGAGACTCTCACAATGTTTTTCAAAGCAACGGTGGAGGTAGCCCATGTGTGGTATTGCTTCTTTTACAATTTCGCCATCAGTAATTAGTTCCAGACGCAGTACCCCGTGAGTGGATGGATGCTGCGGCCCCATATTGATGATCATCTCTTCGGGTTCGAGATTTTCAGTTAATTCATCATATCTGGTTTTTACTGATTGCATGGCGTGTTGAAACGAAATCTGTTTCCTGTTATTAAATTATCTAAGTCAGTTTATCTTAATCCCCCGATATTGCTCAGCCGCGACATAATCCTTCCTCAAAGGATAGCCTTCCCAATCGTCAGGAAGCAGTATTCTTCTCAAGTCAGGGTGTCCTTCAAAAAATATTCCGACCAGATCGTAGGCTTCTCTTTCGTGCCATTCAGCCGTTTTCCATACTTCAGATACGCTCAGAAAAGAGGGTAGCGTGCTGGCGACCCGATCGTGCTCTTTGATCACTTTAAGTGTTAACTGGCTTTTATAGGGTATCGAAGCCAGATGATAAACCACAGCAAACTTATTCTCGTCAATACCTAAATCGACTCCGCTTATACAGGATAGAAAATCAAAGTAGGTATTCTCGTTATCACGCAGTTCGAGACACACGGCAACGATAAAATCAGGCTTGATAATGAATGTGGGCTGGAGACCGGTATCTTTTACATCAACAATTACGCTACTGTCAAATTTCCCGATCAGCAAATCTTTAATTTGGTTGCTCGTCATATCAGGTCAAGGCGCCAGTCTTACAATCTTCCAATTCTTCTTATCCGCTTTTTTGTAGACGATTCGGTCGTGAAGCCGTCCCGCACGACCCTGCCAGAACTCGATGACTTGCGGCTTTACGATATATCCGCCCCAGTGTGCAGGTCTAGGGATGACCTTATCCTTATATACCTCTTCAAGCTCTTTCCATTTTTTTTTAAGAGTTTCTGATCCTGTAATGACCTGGCTTTGGGGCGATGCTAAGGCTCCGATCTGACTGGCTTTAGGTCTGGAATGAAAATAGCGCTCTGACTCTTCCTTACCTAGTTTTTCGACCGTTCCTTCAATACGTACCTGCCGGGCAAGCTCCGGCCAGAAAAAAACAAGAGCAACAACCGGGTTTTTGGCGATTTCTCTCCCTTTGCTACTTAAATAGTTGCTGTAGAAAATGAACCCTCTATCCTCATAGCCCTTCAATAAAACGATACGTGCAGAAGGTTTTCTGTCTACACTGGTAGTAGCCAGGGTCATGGCATTAGGTTCGGTGATTCCCGAATTAACAGCTTCCTCAAACCATTTTCCAAATTGATTTATTGGATCTTGTGAAACATTCTTCTCTGAGAAACTTGCAGAGCTGTATTCTTTTCGAAGATTTTCTATCGCTTCTTTATCTATTGACATGACTTAAATTTAGACATCGTTCAGAGCATTATTTGCTCTCACAAACTTAAGAAATGTGCACTGGATTCTTTCATTTTACCAATCTTTACATAGATTTAATTATATTTTAGAATACGCACTTCATTTTACTGAATCGTTATGCTGAGTCATCTCCAACCACAAAATGGGAATCTTCTTGTTTCCGAGCCGTTTATGCAGGATCCAAATTTTAGACGCTCTGTTGTTTTGATTACTGAAACAGGGGAAGAGGGTGCTATAGGGTTTATTCTGAACCAGAAGAGCAATTTGATGATTAAAGATCTGATGGCCGACTGCAATTCAGAGTTTTCTGTATTTATTGGCGGTCCTGTAGCTCCAGATACGCTGCATTTCATCCACTCATGTTACCATAAGCTGAATAGCGGTGTAGAAATAGCTGAGGGAGTTTACTGGGGGGGCAATTTCGAAACCCTACAGATTTTACTTGATCAGGGACATATCAATAGTACTGAAATTAAGTTTTTTGTAGGGTATTCAGGTTGGGGCGAAGGGCAACTGAATAGCGAGTTACAACAAAACTCATGGTTGGTGGCTGATAAGTTCAACCCGGCAGTAATATTCGTCGAAGATGAAGAGAATCTATGGCGTGAGGTAATAATTGGAATGGGGCCTAAATACGCCCATATCGCTAATTTCCCTGAAAACCCACAATGGAACTAA
>CAZFQV010000340.1:0-3059 GCA_964521175.1 uncultured Sphingobacterium sp. | reverse complement strand
ATAAAATCTCCAGGTACCTTACCCTGTTCTTTTAAGCGTAAACTTTTTCGCGTTCCCACTGTTAACACTTAAATTTACTGGTTAGCCAGAGGCGGGTTCCAGTAAAACGGACAGCGCATATTAGTTTCTTAGGGATGAACCAACCTGTGCTTTTATCCCTAATAATTTGCGAATGGTGTTATAAATTAATTTACATTACGTTAGTTTTTTTAAATGAGTAAAGAGCTTCGCGGTGAGCAGTTCCAAAACATCTTCGATAATAGCCCGGAAGCCATGCTTATCCTTGATGTTGACGCTCCGGTTTATAGTATTTTGGATGCCAACAAAGCCTATCTGACAGTTACTCACACTCAGCGAAAAGATCTTATAGGAAAATCGGTCTTTAGTGTATTTCCAACCAATCGGGGTAATCAGGCCAGCCATGCCTTAGAATTGATTATTGATTCATTCGAGCAGGTTTTAAACAAGCAGGAGACACATACGCTAAGCAATTACAGGTATGATATACCCTTACCCGGAGGGGGCTTTGAAGAAAGATACTGGACAACTCGCAATATCCCTGTATTTGATACCAGCGGCAAGCTCAGCTTTTTCATCCACTCTCCGCGCGATGTCACTGCGCGCTTTCTGCTTCAGCAAGAGGCACAGGCGGGAATTGAGGCTGCTGAAGAGCGGGCAAGATTGGCGGTCGAATCCGTAGGATTAGGTACCTATGACTTAGATCTCCTGACAGGAGAAATGACAACCTCTTTACGATTCGCTAATATCTTTGGCTTTGAGGCGCCCGTTTCACATTCGGAATACGTGGCGAAGTTTCTTCCTGAGGATCTTCCTAACAGAGATAAAGCCCAAAAAGAAGCGATGATTTCCGGGCGTCTTTTGTATGAAGCCAGGATTCAGAAAGATAAGCATTCAATTAAATGGCTCAGAATAGAGGGAAAAGTTCTTTACAATCAGCAACGAACTCCCATCCGGATCCTGGGTATTCTGCTGGATATTACCGAAAGACGGCAAGAGAAAGAAGATCAGCGTAAACTAATTACTCTGGTCAACAATAGCGTCGACCTGATGTCTATACTGAATCTGGAAGGGAAAAATTCTTATATAAACGATGCCGGAAAAAAGTTATTAGGATTTAATAATGATGAGGAAGTGTTGAATACACCGATCTCCAAACTTCATAGACCGGAGGATTTCGAACAGGTAAGTAAAGTAGTGCTGCCCACTATTATGGTTAAAGGAAAATGGTCAGGTATCATGATGGTGCGCCATCTGCGTACCGGTGAGGTATTCCCCGTATTCAATAACTCCATTCGTATTGATGATCCCGTATCCGGTAAGCCTATAGCTGTAGGCGCTGTGATGCGCGATATGAGGCCAGAACTCATGGCTAAGGAGGCACTCGCCGACAGTGAACATTTACTCAGAAAAATAACCACGGCATCACCCACGGCTTTGTGGATGTCTGATGAAGAAGGCCAGCTTACCTATTTCAATCAGACCTGGCTCGACTGGACGGGTCTCAGTTATGAAACTAATATGAGAACAGGTTGGCTGGAGGCAATATATCATGAAGATAAGTCCAGAGTGTGGGCGCAAGTAGTCAAAGATTTCAAAGCCGGGAATTCGCTGGAAGTTGAATTTCGATTAAAACATGCTGATGGCACAATCCATTGGTGTATTGCGAATGGAGAAGCTCAGTATCACAGCGAGGGCCGATTTGCAGGCTATATAGGAGCATGTGTTGACATTACCGAACAAAAGCACTTGCAACAGCAAAAAGATGATTTCATTGGAATTGCTAGTCATGAATTAAAAACTCCGGTCACGAGCATCAAAGCATATACCCAAGTACTGGAAAAAATGCTAACTAGAAAAGGCGAAAGCAAGGAAGCTCTGATGATTCAGAAAATGGATGGCCAGATTAACCGGCTCACTAATCTTATTGGCGATCTGCTGGATGTCACTAAAATAAACTCGGGCAAACTACAATTTAACAAACGGGAATTTGATTTTAACGCCATGGTCAATGATCTCATTGAAGATCTTCAGAGAACCACCGACAGGCATACGCTAGAAAAAAAATTAGATAAGGATGTGCGTATTTATGGCGATCAGGAGCGTATCGGGCAGGTTGTTTCTAACCTCATTACGAATGCAATCAAATATTCTCCCATGACAGAGAAAATCATTATTAGTACCAACCTGAATGAAGACTTTATCGAACTGTGTGTACGTGATTTCGGAATAGGTATCCCCGAGGACAAGATGGAAAGAGTCTTTGAACAATTCTACCGCGTAAGCGGAGATATGCAGCACACCTTCCCCGGGCTGGGCTTAGGTCTGTATATCTCAGCAGAAATCATAAAAAGAGAAGGCGGCAGGATCTGGGTTGAAAGTACAGTTGGAAAGGGATCCGTATTTTGCTTTTCTTTACCCCTTAATAATAAATAAAGATGTCCGCATTTAGACTTCCTGAATCCTTTAAGAATTAGTCTATTTCGTCAACGAAAGGGAATAGTATGGGTTTTGATCTACACGCATAACCTTTGATCTTCCAATTGAACTAAGCATCCTTTTGGCTTTAACCAGTTCGTTCACTACCAGAGTGGTATAATTTTCGGTACCCGGAACCATGCTGTTGATTTTTACCAGTCCGGAAGAATGAATAAAAACTCCGTCGCCCATGTAAATTCCGGTATGTGTTACGGAAGGTTCACGACCGGGTCTTTTGCTCCCAAAAAATAAAAGGTCTCCCGCCTTTAAGTTGCTCAAGCATTTTGCGATGCTTACTGTATCATTTTCAAACACGTCCACATCGTCGCCTGCTCTCGCCTGCTGCGAGGCATCTCTGGGTAAAACAATGCCGTTCAGATAATAACAGGTCTTGGTAAAGCCGCTGCAATCGACACCTTTGATCGAGGTACCTCCCCAAAGATAAGGCACTCCTAACATTGACTTACCGATATCTAAAATCTGGGTAGCAACCGGATCAGGCCTGGAAGCCCATTGATCATAGTCCATCATCTGGTCAGAAGGGATGTAACCAATGCGCCTGT
>CAZFQV010000339.1:0-3064 GCA_964521175.1 uncultured Sphingobacterium sp. | reverse complement strand
CTTATACAAAAACAACCTGCCGGTAGATACCCTAAATACTAACAGCTATGGTATCGGAAGGTTTGACCTGAAAGCTGACAGGAACAGTAACTACAAACTGAAATTGTCTGATCAGCATGACCTGGAAAGGGACACTCTTTATACGCTGCCCGAGGCAACGCAAGACGGGATCGTGATACAGCTACAGGAGGCCGTGGTGAACGATACCCTGCACATGGTGATCTATAGCCATACAGCAAAAACTGTCCGGGTACTGGTTCATGACTACCGAGACCCTTATGCGTCATTCACAATCAAAGCTCAGCCGCAGGGAATCAGGGCAAGCATTGCACTGCAGGCCATCCCGAAAGGACTAAAGACGATCACCGTGCTCGATGAACAAGGCCGGCCACTGGCAGAGCGGATCTTCTTTGCCCACTATGACCAACGTGTAAACGCAGTAATAAAAACAGGAAAAAACTCCTACAGCCGGAAAGACAGTGTGCATCTCAGCCTCAGGCTGACAGACCCTGCAGGCAAGCCACTCCGTGGTATTGTATCAATCGCCGTGGTCCAGGATAACCGCATAGAAGGCAGCAAGCAAAGGGATATAGAAAGTTACGTTTACCTGGACGATCCCCTCGGCAGCCTCCCCCGGGATCCGGCGGGAAGGGGCATCCTAAACAAACAGTACCTCGAAGATATCCTGCTGGTAAAGGGATGGAGGAGGTATACCTGGATGGATCTGACCGATACCAATGCTAAAGATCTGATAACGCACCATACACAACCGGCAGCCATCACAGGAAAAGTGTTCTTTAGAAATAAACCGCTGAACAAACCTGTAGAGATCAATATCCTGAGAGATACCCGCTTTGACGTCATCACTTCCGGAAACGATGGCTCCTTTGTCCTTGATATGGATAAACTGATCATCACGGAAGGGAGCAGCATCGTGTTAAATGTCAACGGCAAAAACAGCGATGACTATACCTTTAAATTCCAGGACCCTTATCAAGCAATGAATGACTCAATTGCCAGACATATATCCATACCGCCATCAGGCCTGGTTAAGCTTAAGGCCAATAGCAATGACCAGGTGCTGGATGGTATGCAGCGCATGATCGCTTTACAACCCGTAACTATCACTGCAAACAGGAATGATGGACGGCTGTTTGGCACGAAACGAGGGCCAAATAAATGCGGTGATTATGTATGCGTTGCCGACATACTCAATTGCCCATTTCACGCAGCCGACTTTTATAACCGCCCGCCGATAATAGGTGAAGAATATAAAGTGTATACCGGTTCTAAATTTATGTCAAAAACTACATACTTAGGGTGTCAAACTAATAAGTCGTTATTTACAGTAAACGGAATCTATCTTTCCAGAGAATTTTATGGTGTAAATGATAATCCTGATTATCTTTCAGAACCTCAATTTGTCTCTACATTATTCTGGAGACCGGGCGAAATAATCAGTCCCGAAGGAAATAACCTGTCTTTTGTCGCGGGAGATATTACAGGCCCCTTTCGCGTTGTTGTACAGGGACTCGCAGGAACTGATGTACTATTCGGCGAGGGAAGTTTTGTGGTCAAATAAACCCCAATCTTACTGGTGAGTCCATTCCCGTTATATCATCACTTTACCGTTATGGGATTTACAAATCCGGTTAGGAAGAGCTCTGTAACAGCAGGAGTGGTATTTGCGATTACTGTAATTATTTTGTTTTGAACTCCCACTAGGCCCCGGCTGTCGAATTCTACATGGATCATGCCTTTATCTCCCGGCTTAACAGGTTCATGAGTAAAGTCAGCAACTGTACAGCCACATGATGCTTTTGCCGAAGAGATAATTAAAGGTGTTCTGCCAGAGTTGATGAATTTAAAAGTATAAAATATTTTCTCCCCTTCATCTGCTTTGCCGAAGTTATAGGTCATATTTTCAAATTCAATTACAGTACAGTTAATAGACCGCACTACAAAGGCAGACATGCCTTTTTACTATTACTGTCACTGTTCGGCTTCTTCGTTGCCGTCTTTACGGACTGAACCGAGATTGAATCAATTGCCAACCGGTACATTTTTGTTTGGGGCAAAGTTATCAAGACCAGTAAAGATCGTATCCAAAGCCAGTTGGATGATCTTTGGAAATATGCTCAGGGTGTTGCTGCAGAGGAATTGAAAGATGCCTCACCTTCTGAGTTTGATCAGATCAATGCCAATCAGGTACGTAAAACCATTGCAAAGATCGATCAGGCCTTAGATGACAAGCCCATCGACAAGAAGGTCAGGCAAAAACTGAATTATGCCCGTAAGAGCTGGCCGGAGAACCTGGAACGCTATGCCGAACAGGAGAAGAAATTTGGCTCACGAAACAGTATGTCCAAAACGGATCCGGATGCCACCTTTATGCGAATGAACGAAGACCATATGCTGAACGGTCAGCTCAAGCCGGCTTATAACTGGCAGATCAGCTCACAGGATTAGTTCATTCTTAATTATTTCCTGCACCAAACTTCAACCGATTATCAAACGTTGCCTGCCACCTGGAACAATATGAATCTTTATATGGAATAAAACCATCAGCGGTCGTTGCCGATGCCGGTTATGGTTCAGGTGAGAACTATCAGTTTCTGGAAAGCCGGGACATTGAAGCTTACATTAAGTATAACACCTTTGATAAAGAGCAGAAGGAAGGACTAAAGGCTTTTGGCAATGACAGCCTTCATTATAATGACAGCCAGGACTGTTTGTATTGTCCGATGGGTCGAGAATGGACCGGATTGGTCAAAAGCTCAGAAAAACTACTTCGTGTTATGTTCAAACCCTCCGGCAGTACCAGGCCAAAAACTGCCAAGGATGCCCTATGCGGGCGTATGCCATTCAGGTAAAGGCAACCGGATTGTAGAAGTCAATCATTCCCTGCGAGCTTATAAAGAACAGGCAAAGGAAAAGCTGAACTCACCTCAGGGAGTTACTTACCGCAAAAAGCGACCTGTTGATGTAGAACCTGTATTCGCGCAGATCAAAAGTAATCATGGCTTCAGACGGTTTAGGCTCAAAGGTTTAAACAAGGTCGAAA
>CAZFQV010000338.1:0-3065 GCA_964521175.1 uncultured Sphingobacterium sp. | reverse complement strand
ACTACCGGGGCCGGATGACAATTTTGGATACGATCAGATATTGTTTTAAAATCAATTGACTCATCGCGTGGGGTAAATTTTTAAATGGGGCAAAAGATCAATAGGAAAACGGATCCCCGCGCGGTAGGCTGAAAGAACGGCGGGCCGGGAGTTTGCCTGTGGGCTGAAGCTTCGTTCTTTCTTGATTTTTTGGATACTTTTTGATCAAGCAAAAAGTATCTTAGCCCCCGCGGCTAAGAGCGGACAAATTACATCATTATCTGAGCTCCTTTTAATTATAAAAAAATGACTAATAAATACCATGCTTAAATACATCCTATTACTTATTCCACTCTTATCAACAACTCTAACCCGTGGACAGACTGATCAGGTAAAACCCTATCCTCAATCCTATTTCCGTTATCCATTAGACCTGCCGCCGATCATCGCTGGGAATTTCGGTGAAATCAGAAGCAACCATTTCCATTCGGGCCTGGATTTTAAGACCAACCAACGGGAAGGATACCCGGTACATGCTCCCGCCGATGGATACGTGTCGAGAATCAGGGTGCAAATCGGCGGAGGAGGCAATGCGCTTTATATTACACATCCCAATGGCTATACTACTGTTTATATGCACCTGCAGCGATATAATGACCGGGTGAGCCAGGCGCTAAAGGCCTATCAATACCGCATCGAAAATTTCGATGTAGATTTCCCCCTGTTGCCCGTCGAAATCCCGGTAAAGAAAGGCGATATTATTGCCTGGTCGGGAAACACCGGCGGATCAGCCGGGCCACATCTTCATTTTGAAATACGCGATACCAATACGGAAGAAACAATAAATGCACAGCTCTTCGGCATTACTATCCCCGACAGGGTCAGACCTACCATCAGCGGCTTCTATCTTTATCATCTGAATGGCGAGCCGTTCAGTGAGGATACGCCGAAACAGTATTTTGCGGTCAGCGGCAGCGGAGGCCAATACCAGTTGAATGGTGGCGCTGTAGTGAATATTGGCGGGGAGGCTGGCTTTGGCATAATGACTATCGACAGAAACTCCGCTTCGGAGAATACCAATGGTCCCTACTCTATTGAGCTAAAGATCGACGGACAAACGATCTATGCTGCCGTATGGGATAAGCTTTCTTTTGATAGCTCCAGAGGAATAAATTCACATATTGACTATCCTGCGCGGATAGCTTCGGGCAGAACTATTCAGAAGGGCTTCAAAGAACCCGGAAACCCTTTGCCCATTTATAAGACTCTGGTTAATAACGGGCTGGTTAATATCAGCGACTCAGAAATACATGAGGGTCAATATATCGTAAGAGATATTGCAGGAAATGAAAGCGTTCTCAATTTTAAAATAAAGTACAAGGCTGATGCTGCAAAATACTCGCCACCTGCCCGGGGGCATAAATTCAGGTATAACCAGGTAAATCAGCTCGATACGAATGGAATGAAGATCTCGATTCCCGCCAATGCGCTGTACAGTGACTTGAATTTTGTGTATTCATCCTCCGCAGGACCTGCAGGATCGTATTCGGCTACCCACCATGTGCATAACCGATTGACCCCCGTTAACAGCCCTTACCTTCTTTCTATAGATGCCGGTAATCTGACTCCGGAACTCCGCGACAAGGCGTTAATTGTCAACACAAACAAGGTCGCACAAGGCGGCAGCTTTGAAAACGGCAGGGTAAATGCGGAGATGCGGACTTTCGGAAATTTCTATGTCACCGTGGATACCGTCGCCCCCCGGATAGTGCCGGTCAATATCAGCAATGGCGCATCACTGGTGGGTGCGAGCAGAATATCGCTTCGGATCTCCGACAATTTATCAGGCCTAAAAAGTTTTTCTGGCAGAATAGATGGCCGCTGGGTGCTGATGGAATACGATTTTAAAAACGGGTCGCTATGGCATCGATTTGACGGCAGTATAGCACCCGGGAAACATGAGTTTGTCCTGACTGTTACCGACATGAAATCCAACACGAATACCTATAAGGCAGAGTTTATTAAATAGTTTCGGTGATAAAATTCGCCGTTGAAGCTATTTATTTATTAGTTTTGGAATATAAAATAAATTCTCATGGCTGAAATTACTGAAGGACAAAAAGCACCCGGTTTTACGGCAAAGGATCAGGACGGAAACAGGGTGTCATTGACTGATTTCTCTGGCAAAGAGATTATCCTCTATTTCTATCCTAAAGATGATACTCCCGGATGTACGGCAGAAGCCTGCTCCTTTAGAGACAACTATCAGTCGCTGCTCAAAGAAGGCTTCGTGGTTCTCGGGGTGAGTGCCGACGATGAGGCTTCACATCAGAAATTTATCAGTAAGCATAATCTGCCCTTTTCACTGATTGCCGACACAGACAACAAGATCTGCGAGGCCTATGGCGTGTGGGTCGAAAAAAATATGTACGGAAAAAAGTATATGGGTATCGCCCGCAAGACCTTCATTATTGATCAGGACGGAGTGATTAAAAAGATTATTGATAAGGTAGATACAAAAAATTCATCTCAGCAGGTGCTTGATCTTGTCAGGTAATAACCGCTAAATCTTGCTTTGTTAAATCCATTTTACCCACCAAATTAAGACAACATTAACTATTTTAGCAGCGCTTTAAGCCTTAAATATGACGCCAGATATAGATAAATTAACAAAATTAGCGAGTCAGGTACGCAGGGATATCGTCAGGATGGTACATGCCTGTCAGTCGGGTCACCCCGGAGGATCACTCGGCTGCGCCGATTTTTTTGTAGCACTTTATTTTCATGCACTAAAACATGATACTGATTTCAGTATGGACGGGCGGGATGAAGATTTATTCTTCCTTTCCAACGGTCATATTTCTCCGGTATGGTATAGCGTGCTGGCGAGGGCCGGATACTTTGACGTAAGCGAACTTGCTACTTTCAGGAAATTAGATTCCAGGTTACAGGGTCATCCTACAACTCATGAAAAATTACCCGGCATAAGGGTGGCTTCAGGGTCATTGGGACAAGGCATGTCGGTTGCCATTGGTGCCGCTTTAGCCAAGAAGCTCAATGATGACGGCCGCCTGGTTTATTCGCTG
>CAZFQV010000337.1:0-3073 GCA_964521175.1 uncultured Sphingobacterium sp. | reverse complement strand
GAAGGTGGTTGCCTGAGTAGCTCCAATGCTGATTACCGCTGTTCTCTTATTCGTATCAAAATTTCTTATCAGCAGGTCGCCGTTCAAAACGGTCAATGCCGCATCAGCAAGACGCTGATTCAATATCGCGGATTCCGGCCGGTTAAGATCCTGGGTTATGCCTTCTGTAGATAAAGGTTGAAAATTATTTAACTCGACCCAATATTTTGCCATAAGAATCTTTCTCACGCTCTCATTTACCTGATCCCAGCTTAATCTATCCTGGCGGATGGCTTTGCGTACCAGCCTAACAGCCCGGTGAGTATCCTCCGAAAGCTCAATCACGTCGTTACCGGCAATAATACCCCGTACATCTGCCTCTCCTCCAGGGAAAAACTTCACCACTCCTTTCATTTCCATGGCATCCGAAAACACCAGACCCTTAAAACCCATCTCATTTTTCAGGACACCTGTCACTATGGGTCGCGATAAGGTAGAAGGTAAATTCCGGGTATTGTCTAATGCCGGGATGTTCATGTGCGCAATCATTATCCCCGAGGCTCCCTGCTTGACAAGTTCGCGAAAAGGATATAATTCCAGAGAATCCAGACGTGCTCTGTCAAAAGGCAGTTGTGGAAGATCCTTATGCGAGTCCACGTCCGTGTCGCCATGTCCGGGAAAGTGCTTTAAACTCACCAGAATCTTGTTATCCTGAAGACCTTTCATATAAGCGCCGACTTTAGCAGTCACATTATACTTGTTATCCCCAAAGGAACGGTAACCTATCACCGGGTTGTTCGGATTATTATTAATATCCGCCACCGGCGCAAAATTTATGTGCATTCCAAGCCGCCTGAAGTCTAAGGCCACCTGTCTACCCATCTGATAGATGAGATCATTATTCTGGATAGCGCCGAGCGTCATCTGGTAAGGGTATGATACAGTACTATCAAGCCTCATCCCAAGTCCCCACTCCGCATCCATAGCAATCATAAGAGGGACCTTACTCAGCGACTGATAACGATTGGTCAGGGCTGCCTGTCTGCCGGGGCCGCCCTGAAAGAACACTAAGCCACCGATATGTTCTTTACTGATCACCCTGGCGATAGAGTCTTCAAAGGCTTTGCCTCGATCCGTATGTGCTCTCACCATGAAAAGCTGCGCAATGCGTTCATGCCTGCTCAGTTTATTAAATACAGAGTCCACCCAAGCGTTCTGGCCGCTCAATGATTCAATAAATGTCTGCGGAGTTTGAGCCTTACCCGAAAGGGAACTGCAGAGCAGAAGTGTAAATAATAGGTTCTTTATTTTACTGGGCATAATTTTATAGGAAAAGGCCTTTTTAGGCTATAATGCGTTATCCGTTGAATTTAGCAATAATACTAAAAAATCAGGCTCGAGTTTCATGAAATTCACAAACAAAACTGCTGTTTAAGCGATCTGATAACGGTTCTGTTTATATAGAAATAAGAACATGTCTAAGGCTCTCTATATCCTTTCCATTACGATAAAGCTATTTTTAGTTCAATTATAAACAATTGTGAATCAAACAATAACCTTGATTAGCATGATAAATCAGGGATTAAAAAGTTATTGGCATGATGTTTTCATAGGATGTGTCAGTTAAACCATAAAAATAAAAACCGTCCTGCCTATTGCAGGCAGGCCATCAAAAAGAAAGAAATGAAAAAAGTAATAATTTTAGGCGCTTGTCTGCTATTTGCAGGCTACGCTCAGGCACAGAGTCCAAAACTGGGTATTAAAGCCGGATTGAACATGGCTAAATTTTCAGGCGATGTTATTAAGGATAGCGACTATAATACAGGCCTCTCGGCAGGGATTTTTACAAATATTCCGATTTCAGAAGGCTTCTCTTTTGAGCCATCATTGGAATATTCTCAAAAAGGCGCAAAAGTTGATATAGGCCCCAGTGAAGGAAAAATGAGGATCTCTTATATCGACCTTCCCTTAATGGCTAAGTACAACTTTACACCAGCCTTCGGGATTTTCGCCGGCCCACAGGTTTCCTTCTTTGTTGACCAAAGCAGCAAACTGGATGATAAGTCTGTCACTACCCCATGGGGCAACAATGACTTTCGAAAATCATTGGCTGGAGGTAAAGCGGGCTTGAGCTATAATTTTGGTTCGGTGATGTTAAATGCCAGCTATTCAACCGACTTTCAGGATCTTTACAGCGAAAAGTCTGCCGCTAGTGGTGACATGAAAAACCAGGTTCTCAATATCGGCCTTGCCTTTGGCTTCTAATCCAGCAGGCTAAAAAAAAGACCCTCCGGAAACCGGAGGGCCTTTTTTTATAAGTATTTTGTGATCTCAGGCGACATGGGTTTCACGGCTGATCGGAACCGGTGTATGAGCTTACCGTTTTCGTCGATCAAAAACTTTTCGAAGTTCCATTTAATTTCCCCCGTAAAGTCTGGGTTTTCCGCTGTAGTGAGGTATTCAAACAAGGGGCTGATATCACTGCCTTTCACACTGCTTTTTGCTGCAAGTGGAAAGGTGACGCCGAAGTTCTTCTGGCAGAATTCCTTGATGCCCAGGTTTTCACCCGGTTCCTGTCCGCCAAAATTATTGGACGGGAATCCAATAACTACCAGTTTTCCTTTATAGGCGTCGGCAAGCTTTTGCAAGTCTGCGTACTGAGGCGTATATCCACACTTCGATGCGGTGTTGACAATAAGAACTTTTTTGCCTCTGTACTGTTGCAGATCCAATTTCTTTCCATCAATATTATTAACCTTAAAGGTATAAATAGTTGATGGTGCTGAAAAGATCATGGCCAGAATTATAATTAATGCTTTCATTTATATTTTTTATATGTATGATTTTTTTATATATCCGGTGTATACAGGATATCATAAATATAAAGTTAAGACTTAACTATTGTATTTTCCAAATTAATCGGTAAGCATAAGCCCCACCGTTTCCGGGAGGGCTTGCTTAGTTTAACTCGTACGTAAAAGTGTTAATTAAGAGCATCCCCCCTGTGTGCCACAGTTCAGACATTTGTAACAAGTGCCAGATCTTACCATAATATGCCCGCAATTACCGCATGCAGGCGCATCAGACTGTCCGC
>CAZFQV010000336.1:0-3088 GCA_964521175.1 uncultured Sphingobacterium sp. | reverse complement strand
ATCACTACCCGGGCTATGGTAAATCCGATATCGTATAATCTAAAACTTTCGAATGTGAAAAGTATTAAATGGTGAGCGAAAGTAAGGATAAGAGTATATAATAGAAACCATCTGAAACCCATGATTCCGAACCGTGGCTCTGGCTCATTATCAAAGCCGTCACGTTGAACGGTGAGATTGATGAACTGGATTCTTACGAATGCAAGCACGGTACAGGCTAAGGCATGCAGACCCAGCGTATCATAGAAAACGTCGATTGTTAATCCACAGCAGAACGCGAGAATAAAGAGCAGCCAGTTGGGGGTCTTGAATGGAAGTAAGAGGATGAACAGAATATACAAATAAGGGATACCTAAGTTGTAATAACCTGTGTTTTTGAGAAAGGCTACCTGTACCGTAACCAGCAAAATAAGGCGAATAATGTTGATTAAAAATACTCCACCCATTATTCCGTTTTGTTTAATGCTTCTAAGGATAACTGTTCTTGCGACAGGATATTATTAATGACATACACATACTGCAGTGAAGAGAAGTCGTTACTCAGCCGTACTTCTATATCCAGCGAATTGTTGCTTCCTTTTAATCCTGTTTGATTTACTATGCCGATGGGCGTTCCCTGGGGGAATAGCGAAAATTCAGACGTGACCACCTTAGCTCCCTTTGCAATGGTGAGATGTCCCTGGATATCCTTAAGTGTTGCAAACCGGGGGTCAAAGTTATCTTCGCCCCAAACCAGTGATCCAATGTTGCCATCAACGCTGGCGCTGATCTTGGTTTCCGTATGTAATAGAGAGCGGATTGTTGCGAAGTTGTCGGAAACGTTCAATATAATCCCCACAATTCCATTTGAGGAAATTACCCCCATCCCTTTTTTAATTCCGTGCCTGCTTCCTCGGTTTATGGTGAGGTAGTTGTTTTTTTGATGAACCGAATTATTGATTACTTGTGCAACGGTATATACATATTGTTGTTTATGCAAGGTATCCCTGATCGTTACCTTTTCTATACTGTCATTATAAAAAGACGGATCCAACAGATTGCGAAGTCTGGCATTTTCGAGGGCCAGGCTGTCGTTGGTCTCTCCCAAAGCCATATACCTGCTGAATTCATTTATTCTTTCATAAGCGGTCCCTACAACCTGATTCGACGAGTTCCAAACGCTTGCGCGCTGGTAAGAATTATTTCTTAGAAACAGAATTAATGAAATAACGAAAAAGATAACAAATAAAAAAAATGCGTTGTACTTACCGATAAAGAACCATAGGTTACGCATAAGGGTTACGTTTTATGTGGTATGTTTACGTAAAACTCTTTATTGCATTAAAAACTTAAAGTTTCCAATATTCTTCAGAGCAATGCCCGTACCACGCACCACAGCTCTTAAAGGGTCTTCGGCGACATGAACGGGAAGCTTAGTCTTGGAAGCAATCCGTTTGTCCAGCCCACGCAATAGAGCGCCACCGCCTGTCAAATAAATTCCGGTTTGGTAAATATCAGCAGATAGCTCGGGAGGGGTGATCTCTAATGCTTTCAAAATAGCCTCTTCTATCTTAGAAATAGATTTGTCCAGACAATGGGCAATTTCAGTGTAAGAAACCGTGATTTGTTTAGGCACACCAGTCATTAGGTCACGACCTTGCACGGCATAATCTGAAGGGGGGTCGCTAAGTTCAGGTAATGCAGCACCCACCTCAATCTTTATTTTCTCTGCAGTACGATCGCCGATCATAATGTTATGCTGACGACGGATATATTGTACGATATCGCTATCGAAATTATCTCCGGCAACACGTATAGACTGGTCGCAAACTATTCCGGAGAGCGCAATAACAGCAATTTCAGTAGTTCCACCGCCGATATCAATAACCATATTGCCCATGGGTTCTTCCACATCAATACCGATCCCTACTGCGGCTGCCATAGGCTCGTGTATTAAATAAACTTCTTTCGCTCCGGCGATTTCGGCGGAGTCGCGTACTGCTCGTTTTTCAACTTCTGTAATTCCTGAAGGGATACAAATTACCATCCTTAATGATGGGAAAAACCAGCCTTTGCCATTATTAATCATCTTGATCATGCCACGGATCATGTACTCTGCGGCATTAAAATCAGCAATGACACCGTCTTTTAATGGTCTGACGGTACGGATATTGTCATGGGTTTTACCTTCCATCTGCATCGCCTGGCGACCAATGGCGATGACCTTATTGGTCGTGCGATCAAAGGCCACAATGGATGGCTCATCCACCACCACCTTATCATTATGTATAATAAGAGTATTTGCGGTGCCTAGGTCAATCGCGATCTCTTGTGTAAACCAGTTAAATAAACCCATTCTTTTATAATAATTTGAAATGTATGCTAAGATAAAATCTTTTTGTGAATCATCATTGTTCGTAAATCTTTCCCAAGATATGCTAAAGATGGTTTAAATCAATGCTTGAAATGACGGATTCCGGTAATTACCATCCCTATTCCTTTTTCATTAGCCATGTCAATAGATTCCTGATCCTTTATGGAACCGCCGGGCTGCAACACCATCGCGACTCCGGCGTCGGCGGCAATAGAAACGCAGTCGGGGAAGGGGAAGAAAGCATCAGAAGCCATTACGCTGCCCGAAATCTCGAATCCAAAAGCCTTAGCCTTCACTATCGCTTGCTGCAGTGCATCTACTCTTGAGGTTTGTCCGACACCGCTCGCTATGAGGCAGCCATCCTTTGCCAGTACGATGGTATTCGATTTGGTATGCTTCACAATTTTGTTGGCAAAGGCAAGGTCCTTTAGCTGTTGCTCATCAGGTTTACGTTCAGTAACCGGAATCATTTGTTCTGGCCCCTCCATGCGAAGATCTTTGTCCTGCTCGATCACTCCATTTAGTAGGGTTTTGAATTGTCTCACTGGCAGCGATACCTCTTTTCGTCGAAGCAGGATTCTATTCTTTTTTGCTGATAATATATTGATTGCTTCCTCTTGAAAGGAAGGAGCGATCAGTACCTCAAAAAACAAGCTGCTGATATCTTCAGCTGTGTCTTTATCAATTTCCCTGTTGCAAATCAGCACCCCACCAAAAGCTGATACCGGATCGCAG
>CAZFQV010000335.1:0-3098 GCA_964521175.1 uncultured Sphingobacterium sp. | reverse complement strand
TGCCAATAAAATCAGAGACTCGTTCCACTTCGGGCGTATCCACAAACGCACATTGAATCCGTATCAAATCGCTTCCCGTTGATAAAAGCATGTCCCCTCTGCCAATCAGTTGATCGGCGCCTCCAGTGTCAAGGATCGTTCGCGAATCGATCTTAGACAATACCCTGAACGCCAATCGTGCAGGAAAATTGGCCTTTATTGTGCCCGTAATGATATTTACAGAAGGTCGCTGGGTAGCAATAACGAGGTGTATGCCTACCGCCCTTGCAAGTTGGGCAATACGTGCGATAGGTGTTTCCACTTCCTTTCCTGCGGTCATCATCAGATCGGCGAACTCATCGATAATCAGCACTATAAATGGAAGAAAACGGTGCCCCTCGTTCGGATTGAGTTTCCTGCTGATAAACTTTTGATTGTATTCTTTCAGATTTCTTACATGGGCATTCTTCAGCAGGTCATATCTCAAATCCATTTCGATGCACAGGGAGTTTAAGGTAGTGATTACCTTTCTGGTATCCGTAATGATCGCATCTTCCTCGCCCGGTAGTTTAGCCAGGAAATGCCGTTCAATCTTCCTAAAAAGCGTAAGCTCAACCTTTTTCGGATCAACCAGCACGAACTTCAGTTGTGAAGGATGTTTTTTGTACAAAAGAGAAACCAATATAGCATTGATACCCACTGATTTACCTTGCCCGGTAGCTCCGGCAACGAGTAAATGCGGCATTTTAGACAGGTCGGCGATGTATACCTCATTGGAAATCGTTTTACCCAGAGCTATCGGAAGATCCATGGTTGTGTTCTGAAACTTTTCGGTAGCTAGAACAGAGCGCATGGAAACCATTTCAGGATGCTGATTAGGTACCTCGATTCCAATAGTACCTTTTCCCGGCATGGGTGCTATAATACGTATACCCAGTGCTGCCAGACTCAAAGCTATATCATCCTCCAGGTTCTTAATTTTGGATATCCTCACCCCCGGAGCCGGGATAATCTCGTATAGAGTGACTGTAGGGCCAATCGTTGCCTTGATCTTGTCAATCTCTATGTTATAGTGATTGAGCGTTTCTACAATCTTATTTTTATTTGCCTCTAGCTCTTCGGCATTTACCGCGATCTTATTCGATCCGTGATTTTCAAGAAGATCCAGTGGCGGATTTTTATAGTTTGACAACTCCAGCGTCGGATCGTACATGCCAAACTGTTCTACCAGTTCATGTGCCTTCTTCTCCTCCTCGGTGGGCTCAATGGTCAGTGCCGGCGCTTCCTTGATCTCGTTAGCCTGCTGGGCTGCAGTCGGGCGAGAGGGACTTAACACCACTTCAATATGCTTTTCACGCTTGTTCTCCAGAGTCTCATGGGCAGGCAGATCCTGGTTGAGCTTATTAGACGCCGTTTCTTCAGTACGGTTCCGATTAGGTAGATTAAGTTCGACCGGATCATAAAGCACTTCGTCTTCTAACTCTACGTCAGCGCTCCCCGGAATGCTTTCCTGAACTTTATTACGTTGCGGGATCTTGAAATTGATATTATAGGCAATAATAAGAACGCTTAGACCTGAAAAAGCGAGTAATCCAGCCGTACCTGCATCTCCGATCTGGGCCTGCAATAATCTGTTTGTCCAGAAGCCAAATTCTCCTTCCAGGAAGTGCGGGTAATCCGTAAAGAATGCATGAAAAAATGCCAGGGCGACCGAAATGAAAATAAGCAGGAAGAATGAATAGGCAAGTGTCTTAGTGACAGATAATACCTTGATCTTGAATAACAGTCGGTATCCGATTACAAAAAAAATACCTATGAAGATAAAGGAAGCGATTCCGAACCATTCGTATATGAATTGATGAGATAACAAGGCTCCGAATTTCCCCAGCCAATTCTCAACCACGGGCTGAGGTAAACCCATTTGTGTGAGTTCAGCCTGCGTTTTCCATAAATTAGACCAGCCGCCGTTGGCATCAAGCACATAACTCTGGTCATCCTGCCACGTAAATATATAGGAAGTGAAGGCGACCATGAAATAGAGCGAAACGATCAGAAAAAACAAACCTATGATCTTTACAAATCGATCGTCGTTAAGCTTGAATTTAGGCATTATCTCAGCCCTATCCTCCCGGGTTCTGCGTTTGGTACTGCCTTTTCCGGGCTCGTCACGTAATGTATTTCTGTTCTTGAATTGATTTCCTTTCAGGAGCATTCAGTTCTTAATTATATTACAAATATAAGTTTATAAAGAATAAATGGATAAGAGTATACACCCACATTTTCATTTTTGGCATTAGATTAGAAAGTCAGGGTTAGATATACCCATCCCGGAGCACATATGGGTTTAAGTACCAGAAATGGCAAAGCATTCCAATCGGGCAAAACTTCAGAGGATAGAGTGAGAGATCCTGAATAGAAGATCAGAGATCTAAAAGTCCCCATCTTCGCCTTTTTATATAGTGCCTCACGTCTAAAACTAATCCCGCACACACATAAAATATGAGTGGAAAACCAACAGCTAGAAATGAAGAGTAGATAAAAAAAAGTCTGATTTTTGATGTAGAGATATTAAAGCGTCCGCCCAGATAGGTACATACTCCAAAAGACCTTTTTTCAAAAAAAGTAATAAATTGTTGTAACATTATATGTTCAATAATTTCATTCCAACGCCACAAGATAAGCATTTCTTGTGATCGCAATAGTTTTTTTTTAATTGCACGAGCGATTGAGAGAAAAAAGCACTATCGGGTTTTAAGCCAGCTTCCTTAAAACGATTGACTATTGCGTTTGTTTCAGGAGGCAGTATCTCGAGTAAATTTAAGCTGGCCGAGGCATAGCCGGGGAAGCGGTTGAACCTTCCATAAGCCATCAAAAATGCTGCTACAGTATTCATCAATACATTATCAATAAATTGTTTACCCAAGGCCGCCGAACAATCGGCAACAGGGGTATCGAACCTAAAATGATTGCTCCAGTAGACGTTTACCGGTAATTCCATAAACAAATCCCGGATTCGTTCTATTTGATTTTCTGCAAGGATTTGAGAAAATAAGTGCCTGGTATTCACAAGCAGGGCAGCAAACTGAGCAAGTCTGCGAGTGGGGAAATTGGCCGGACGC
>CAZFQV010000334.1:0-3099 GCA_964521175.1 uncultured Sphingobacterium sp. | reverse complement strand
GAATAGATTAAGTCCGGCACAAGAGCTTGAGTTGGTTAAACAGGGTTATCTTTTCGTGAAATGGTCGGACGCAAAATCGCCTACAGGGCCGCTGATGAACAGACTTTTGAACCTCACCAATGATAATCAGAGCCCAGTCCA
Source organism: uncultured Sphingobacterium sp. (assembly GCA_964521175.1). GTDB lineage: Bacteria > Bacteroidota > Bacteroidia > Sphingobacteriales > Sphingobacteriaceae > Daejeonella. The sequence goes on along the minus strand of CAZFQV010000334.1, from coordinate 2,958 downwards.
GTTTGCCGGCACAGGCGAGCGGGCCCACTTCCTTGTTGAAAAGGATGGCAAACCTCTCTATGCGGTCATCAATGGATATAAAGTTGATCTTGCCGCGGAAGCGAAGGCTCTGCCTAATAGCTACGGATATTGACTTTGCGGGATTAATATCGGTTAGCAACAGGTGCTCGTCTGGCTGACCTCCTTATTTCAGAACATCATTGATCACTTTTAATAGCGACTTGTCTCCCGGGGCGTCTCCGAGAATCTGCCATATCATGATTCCCGACGCTTTCTCTTTGGCAAGCAAGGCTTTCTTGCGCATGGTCTCTGCTCCATTGTAATACATGATTTTACCATCGGGCATGCTCCACTGATCGGCTTTTTCTGCTCCGGGAAAGGTTTTGACTATCTGTCCGTAATTCATGCTGCTTGCCGGTGAGTTAAGCTCAGGTCCAAAGCCATAACCATAAAAACCTACGCCCAGAACCATCTTTTCCTTTGGTATATTCCTCTCGGTGAGAAAATAGTCCATATCTGCAACCGCATGCTCATAGGTGGAGTGCGGTCCCGGTTTGGAGGGAGTCCAGGGTCCGGTGTGATCGTAGCTCATCAGGTTTACAAAATCGTACTGAGCTAGCGCACGATCACTTAGCTGATCCTTGTAGAAAATGGCAATTGCTGAAGTGATCAGTTTATTATGCGGTTTCAATGCGCTGGCCAGCCCCACTACGAAATTTTCATAGTTTTCATCGATATCACTGCCTTCAATGTCTACGTCAATGCCATCGAAATCATACTTCAGGGTAAGGAGCAAAAGATCATTGATGAGTTTTGCCCGCTTATCGTCCTTTAATAGACGATGATAATATTCATGCTTACCACCACCGGCTATAGATGGGAGCACTTTAACTCCTTGTCGGTGCGCCGCCTTGATGAAGGGAACGAGTGCAGAAAGATCCTGGTTGAAATTTCCCAGGGTATCGGGGTTTAAAAATGAAAGATTGATATGGGTAAGCTGTTTGAATGGGACCGTTTTCAGGTCGGCATTCATGGCTGCTCGCAGCGAGTAATATCCTACGATTTTGTATTTTTTACTTTTTGATTGAGATTGTCCCTGAAAAGGAAGGAACAGCGCCACTGTAATAAGGGTAGCAAGAACGATAATTTTTTTCATTGGATTTGGTTTTTAATCCGCGATGGCGGTGGATAAATAAGCTGCTTATTGTGCAGGATAAAACTCTCTGACGCGTAAATATTCTTTGGCAGCCTCGTCGGGTTTTCCAAGCTTAGTCAGAATATCCGCTCTATACTGATGGCATTTTGCAGCTACATAAGAATCAGGAAAAGATTTAGCCGACTGGCTGAAGAGCGCATAGGCTTTCTCCAGGGAGGCCGTATCCTTGTTTTTCATCAGCTCCCTGCCTTCGTTAAAATCCTGCATCCACCGGCGGGCGACCGGGCTCATCCTGTCAGCCTCCTGTAAGGTGTGGAACTGTGGAGGAAATTTTGATAGCGTCTTTGGATAGATGGGCGGAACCCCAGCACTGAAGAATTTTTCAATAGCTTTAGCATAGGCGATAGCTTCGTTCAGATTATGGTCTTTTTGTCTGAGGCGATCTTCTTCATCAGGATTGGTGAAGAAAGAAGCTTCGGCCAACACTCCGGGTATGCCATAGCTGCCGCGTAGTACCGAGGAGCCCATACCTGAAAAGATGGTGAAATCTGACACGATGCTTACCGGGACATTAGTTTTATACATGTATTTCTTTAAATTCTTGGCAAGAATTTTACTGAATTTGACGCTTGCCAGGTTTTCTGAAGCAAGCCCATGATAATAAATAATAGGGAAATTCACCGCCGGATCTGCCGTAGCATTGTGATGTATTGAAACGAAGAAATCTGCTTTATTATCTACGGCCATCTTGGCGCGATCGCCCAGGGGAAAAGTAACGTCGGCGTCCCTCGTTAACATCACTTTTGCACCTTTTTGTTCCAGAAGGTCTTTTAACAGGACAGCCACACGAAGATCGATCCACTCTTCTCTCTCGCCGGTTGGTCCCTGACGGTAGCTGTCTGTTGCTGCAGAACCTCCGTGGCCGGGATCGATAACGATTAGTTTGCCTGAGAGAGCACCGCTGGTTGAGTGCTGTGCTGAAGCATTCCATGCGAAGAGCAGCAGGAATGAACAAGCGATAATAATACTCTTTTTAATGAACTGTAAATCGGTGTATTGTTGCATTTTGGATGTAAGGTTTAAATAGACTTTTAATATTTATCGTGGAGCAGGGTGATTATTCTCACCATCTCATTTCTGATATCGGCAGTGGGAACCAGGAAATTATTATTCATAAAGGAATAGATATATTTCTTCCCCTTTCTGGTAATAAAATATCCACCCTGGATATGCACGTTAGACAAGGTGCCGGTTTTTGCCCATACGAAAGGAACTCCGTGATCTGTTTGATATGCCGTACGTAAGGTGCCGCTAATCCCACCGACCGGGAAAAGGTTATGCAGTCTTTCTTCATCACCGATTTCCTCCCTGATCTTGCTAAGGATCTTTATTATCGATCTGGGACTGAAATAATTATATCTCGACAATCCCGAGCCATCCCGCCATTGAAAGCGATCGGGCAGGTCGTTTAAGAAATTCTTACTGCTATATGAAATGGCCGAGTCGGCATTGAGCGGACCGGGAAGCAGGGAGGAGCACATATATAGGATTTGTTCGGCTAAATAATTATCACTCGGAAGCATCATCCTGCGATACAATGAATCTGCGGGCACGCTGTATAGGGTTTTTGCATGAGGCGGCAGCGGTATGTTTACGATTTCAACCTCTTTATGGAGAGTATCGCTTAGAGTTGCGCGGGTCAGTTCTGCGCCGGGGACCAGATAAACGGTCTGTCTGAAATTGGCTGGCAGCTCCATGGCAGGATAGCTGAAACTGTTGCTGCGTTCATCTCTCCTGACCGC
>CAZFQV010000333.1:0-3127 GCA_964521175.1 uncultured Sphingobacterium sp. | reverse complement strand
GCAGGACTCAGATTAGTGTCAAATTGCAGCACCTGATTTAAAAAATCAGGCTGATCGGGTTTACCCCACGGTGCGGTTTCATAAACTGATGAGCCGCATAGCAGCTTTCCCACCCTGTCTTCCAGGTGATGACCCGCATCCCGGAGAATCCCTTCCCGGTCGCCAAGATTACTGCCCAGTAACAGGTAGGTAATGAACATATTATTTTATATCTTCAGTAACAAATGGAGGACTTCTGTATCTGTAATTTAGTATACTTGCATAGTTAAAACATTTGACTTTTATATGAAAGAGTTTTTCAAATTTGTTTTCGCCTCCATGGTGGGCATGATATTGTCTTTCTTTGTATTATTTATACTATTTATAGTATCTATAACGGCCATTATCTCATCTGCGGGCGGCGAGAGCAAGATTTCGGTCTCTCCCGGAAGCGTGTTGCATATCAGCCTGGATTACCCCATAACAGAACGCACAAATAAAAATCCTTTGTCTGCCATTGATTTTATAGGATTCGAAAGCAGGAAGACTCTGGGTTTGAAAGAAATACTTGCTGCGCTGAAACAGGCAGAAAAGGATGATAATATCAAAGGCATTTATCTGAATGTATCTTATATGTCGACCGGTTTCGCTACAATTGAAGAGATCCGGAATGCTTTGATAGATTTCAAAAAGAGCGGCAAGTTTATTATGGCTTATAGCGAAGCCTATTCCCAGGGAGCATACTATCTGGCTTCTACTGCAGACAAGTTATACCTGAACCCTGCCGGCATGGTCGATTTCCGTGGTCTGAGTATGGAAAGTATGTTCTTTAAGGGGGCACTTGATAAATTAGGCATCGAAGCACAGGTAATAAAAGTAGGAACCTATAAAAGCGCTGTTGAGCCATTCGTCTTAGATAAGATGAGCCAACCCAATCGTGAACAGGTTAATTCTTTTCTCGGTTCTTTGTATGATCATTTCCTTTCTGAGATTTCTTTAAGCAGAAAAATTCCGGTCGCTGAGCTGTCGTCAATAGCGGATAGCGCCAAGATCCGTGACCCTCAAGATGCCGTTAGCCTAAAAATGGTGGATGGACTGCGGTATAAGGATGAGGTAATTAAGGAATTGAAGAAGCTGACCAGCATCTCGGAAAATAAGGATATCAAATCGGTTACCATTGAAGACTACGCTACAGGGCTGGATAAAGACAAATCGTCTTCGACAAATAAAATCGCAGTCGTTTACGCAAATGGTGAAATCACCGGCGGTGAAGGAGATGATCAAACAATCGGTTCTGAGAGGATATCAAGGGCAATTAGAAAGGCCCGTACGGATGATAAGGTAAAGGCGGTAGTGTTCAGGATCAATTCGCCGGGAGGAAGCGCCCTTGCTTCGGATGTGATCTGGCGCGAAGTATCCCTGACAAAAAAAGTTAAGCCGGTTATTGTTTCGATGGGTGATTATGCAGCTTCCGGAGGTTATTATATCGCCTGCGCCGCGGATTCTATCTTTGCTCAGCCTAATACTATTACGGGTTCTATCGGAGTTTTCGGCATCATTCCCAATATGCAAAAGTTCTTCAACGATAAATTAGGAATCACCTTTGACGGAGTCAAAACAGGTCGCTTCGCCGATTTAGGTGATGTAAGTCGGCCGCTGACTGACGCCGAAAAAATGATCTTTCAGCATGAAGTAAATAGCACTTATGATGCATTTACTCAAAAAGTGGCTGATGGTCGCCAGAAGTCCCAGAGTTATATTGACAGTATTGGACAAGGAAGAGTGTGGAGCGGTACTGAAGCTTTGAAAAACGGACTGGTCGACCGACTGGGAGACATCGATGATGCTATCGCATCTGCTGCAAAAAAGGCCGATCTGAAAGATTATAAAATTGTAAGCTATCCGGATCCTGTTGATCCGTTTAAATCTCTGTTTAATAATTCGGCAGACAAAGTAAGAGCCTATTTCGCTAAACAGGAACTGGGCGCTAACTTCATTTATTATGAACAATTAAGATCTGCGATGACTGTTTCGGGTATTCAAACACGTGTTCCCTATAATATTACGATTAAGTAAAAAGATCAACTGGGCCTAATATCCTTTCCGCCGCCGGCTAAATAATTCCTTTACCCTTCCCCTTTTCAGGGAAGGGTTGGTTATTTTTGGGAAGTCAACGATGTATGGAAAATAAAACTATAGCGAGAACTTTACGCCTCCTGTCAAGTCTGATGGAACTTCACGGTGATAATCCTTTTAAAATTAAGTCCATTGCGGCCGCAGCTTTTAAAATGGATAAACTACCCTACTCCATCGCAGGGAAAAGCGTGTCCGAGATAGAGCAGATTGAAGGATTAGGGAAAAGTACTGCTACTAAAATCGGGCAACTTTTAACCGAACAAGAAATACCGGAACTAAATGATTTGTTGCTTAAAACACCCCCGGGAGTCGTCGAAATTATGCAAATCAAAGGGCTTGGCCCCAAAAAGGTCAAAGTAATATGGGAAGATCTGGGCATAGAAAGCGTCGGGGAATTATATTATGCCTGCAATGAAAATCGCCTGATTGAGGCGAAAGGTTTTGGATTGAAAACCCAGGAGGAAATAAAAAAGGGAATTGAATTTAAAATGGCCAGTGACGGTCGTTTCCTCTATGCTCGAATTGAAAATTTTGCCGGGAGCTTAATAACTGAATTGAGAAATGAACTGAAAACGGAAGCTGTTTTTCACGTAGGCCAATATCGCCGACGCTGTGAAATCATCGATTCCCTGGATATTTTGCTCGTAACCAGACCTGCTGATGAAATTTACCCTCTTCTGGAGAAATTGCGGCTTGGCGGCATTGAAATGGTGGACAATATCCTGAAATGCAGGACGGAGGAAGGAATTAAACTCAATCTTATCTTTTGTGCGGAAGAAGACATGGGCTGGCAGCTTATTTTGCATACCGGAAATATCCTACATACAAATCAGCTCATCTCGATTATACCCGACATTAGTGCCGTTCGAAATAGATCAGAAGAAGATATCTATCAACAGCTCGCAGGACTTCCTTATATCGAACCTGAGCTGCGCGAAGGTCTAAATGAATTCGAACTAGCCAGGAAAAAAGCAATGCCCGAGCTGATCAGATTTGAAGACCTCCGGGGCAC
>CAZFQV010000332.1:2022-3166 GCA_964521175.1 uncultured Sphingobacterium sp. | reverse complement strand
CCACTCAAATTCCGGTTCAACTTCAATTCCGGGAAATAATCTATGGAATTTCTTAATGATCCTGGCAACTTTCGATCTCATTTTCTTGTCTCTCTGTTCCGGGCTTACAAACTTCTCATCTTCACCACCAACCATAACCCGGTTGTCCGCAGTCGTCCGGATATACAGGTACGGCTTGGCCGTTTCCCAAACCATACAGGATTCCGGCCAGAGTTTTACCATCACCGGCTGACTCACCAGTACATAAGTGGAGTTTAACTGCATTACTTTTTCGTCCAGGAAAAATTCAGATTCAAAGCCCGGTGCACATACCATCCTTTTCGCAGTGATTCTATGCCCCCTGTCTGTATCTAATAGTATTCCATTTTTTCGGACGGTAGTTTTCACGATTTCCGTGTAACTGTAAACTTCAAGCCCGGATCTTTTAATATGATGCTCGAGCAGTTGTGTGCAAAACGAATAGGCGTCAAGCTGGGCCGAACATTCATTGTATAAGGCCGCGGGCCGATCCATATGAAATCTTTTCTTTAAAGTCTTACGATCTAAATACTCAACAGGCAAATCATATTTTTTACGTATCTCAAATTCTTTTTTGAGTTTATCGGCATCTCGCTTCTCCGAAGCAAGGTAAAGACAGGATTTCATCTCAACACCACAGTCGATCTTCAGCTTCGAAGCGATATTCTTAATGGTAGTAATAGCTTCCAGACAAAGCTGATAGCTTTTTACCGCATTATCGGTTCCAACTAAGTCGCATAGCTCATAAAGCAGTACATCAATTTCATATTGAAGTTGCGCCGTGCTTGCCGTGGTACTTCCAGTACATGTCATGCGTTTGTCGACGACGGTACATTTCACTCCCGCCTCGCATAGAAAGTGCGCCGCGAGTGCACCGGTAATCCCCGAGCCGACGATCACTACTTCCGTGTCGACGTTGTTTTGAAGCGTTTGATATTTGTTCATTAGTCCGCTCCTGATTAACCACCAGGGCATGCCAGATTTTAAATCCATATTAGATTACGCATTGAACAGAATTTAATTTTTAATTACTCTTTTTATAAATGTTTTTTTTTTGTTTTATTTGTACCTCTTAATAAGTATTGTAGTTGTTAGTTTAACTGTTTTTCACAATTTATTTATTAGT
>CAZFQV010000332.1:0-2012 GCA_964521175.1 uncultured Sphingobacterium sp. | reverse complement strand
AAAGTATTGAAGATGAAAGCTGAACTGCATCCCCAAAATTATAGATTAGTCGTGTTTAAAGACATGTCTAACGAATATTCTTTCTTAACCAAATCATGCATTGACACTAAAGAAAGTATTAAATGGGAAGATGGTAACGAATATCCCCTTGTCAAGTTAGAGATATCACATACATCACATCCGTTTTATACTGGTAAGATGAAATTGGTTGATACTGCCGGCCGTATTGACAAATTCCGTTCCCGTTACGAAAAGAAATAAGCGAAATAAGAATTTTTCAGAATATTATTTGAAGCCTCCGCCGCATAGGCCGGGGCTTTTTTTTATTTTTGTCTAATGGCGATAATCCTGTTTGATGATCAGTTTCGTGTTAACTTGCTGCCCCTGGTGTTTACCCGGCCGGTTTCAGAGCTGCGAATTGGCATATTGACCATTGCCGAGAAGTGGAAGCTATACCTCAATGAGCGGGTATCATATCTTGGCCCGTCTTATCTACAGGCAAAGTATCCATTCAGTGCGGATTCCTCGAATTTCCTGATTAATGGCGCAGTTTGTCCGGATGAACAGCTTATCGAGGCTATTGATAAATTGTCAGAAGGAGAGGCTCTTGTTTCGGGTGAGGTATTACTCGCTCTCAAATTGAACAAGGTAGGAGCGACCGATTTTGATGTACTGAATACAGGCCAATATCCAGATAAAGAATATGCCCGGCCATTCGTGAAGGTGGTGTTTCCCGAAGACATTTTTAAATACAACGGCCAGGAGATCGGCAAGGATTTTATAGGCCTTACCCGCGGACGTTCTTCAGCTACTTTGAGCAGCAGCAACACGATATTAGGAGATGACATTTTCCTGGAGGAGGGTGCGGAGGCCGAATGCTCTACTTTTAATACCAGCCAGGGTCCTATTTATTTAGGGAAAAACTCACGCGTATGGGAAGGCTGTCATATCCGCGGATCTTTTGCTTTATGTCAGGATGCGATCGTGAAGATGGGAGCGAGGATTTACGGGATGACTACCATTGGGCCACATTCGAAAGCTGGCGGTGAAATAAACAATGCTGTAATCTTTGGAAATTCGGCTAAAGGGCATGACGGTTATTTAGGCAACTCTGTCATTGGCGAATGGTGTAATATTGGTGCAGACAGCAATGGGTCGAACATGCGGAATGATTACGGTGAGGTGCGCCTGTGGAATTATCCGAAATCTGTTTTTAGGAAAACCGGCTTACAGTTTTGTGGTCTGATTATGGCCGATCACGCGAAGTGCGGCATCAATACGATGTTCAACACCGGAACCGTTATTGGGGTAAGCGCAAATATTTTTGGCGCGGGCTATCCAAGGAACTTTATTCCTGATTTTGCCTGGGGTGGATATCAGGGATTCGAGACGTACCGGCTGGAAAAGGTTTTCGAAACAGTGTCAAGGGTTTATCAACGTAAGGGCATACCTTTTTCTGAACAGGAGAAGAATATATTAGAGCATATTTTTGAGCTCACAAAGAGCTATAGGAAGTTTTAATTACATCTTGCATATTGAGTATAATGAGAAAGAATATTGTTGCTGGTAACTGGAAAATGAATTTAGAGTATGAGGCAGGTATATCATTGTTTTCCGACATAGTCCGCCTCGCCGCAGAAGAAGTTAAGGGAAATCAGGAAATTGTGGTTTGCCCACCCTATATTCATGTCCATGGCCTTTCCCAGCTTTTGAAGAACGATTCAAGAGTCTTTGTAGGAGCACAAAACTGCCATCAGGAGCCATCGGGAGCCTTTACCGGTGAGGTTTCTGCTGCCATGCTGCAATCTGCCGGCGCGAGTCATGTCATTATCGGTCATTCTGAACGGAGAGCATACTTCGCCGAAGACGATTCCCTGCTGCTACAGAAGCTTAATATCGCATTGAAGAATAATCTCACACCCATATTTTGTGTTGGCGAAACCTTGGAACAGAGAAATTTGGGAACTCATTTCGATATAATTGAAAGTCAATTGAAGAACGTTGCATTCCAA
>CAZFQV010000331.1:0-3166 GCA_964521175.1 uncultured Sphingobacterium sp. | reverse complement strand
GGTATCTGGTTAGGTATCAGACCTAAATGACAATACAAATTTACGTAATTCTGGCTTATTGTTAGTAGATTATCGAAATTATCCTAGTACCCATATGTCAAAATTAAGAATCAAAATCGGATCCCCAGAGAACTTTAGTAATCTAGAGATTGCCAGTTTTCTACAATTACTGACTCAACAGGATAAAGTGGTAAACCCCTCTATTGCCAAAATAAGTCGTTGCAAAATTCTAGCAGCGGGCTTTGTCGATGATGAAATGGTTTGTATCGGGGCTATTAAGCCAAAAACAGCTAGTGACTTTACAGAGGCAAAAGCAAATCTTCCAGAATTAACATATGTCTTCGAATGGGAAATTGGTTATTTTTTTACCAAACCGAAGCACGAAGGCAATAAATACTCTTCTCAATTGCTTGATAGTTTGATTAATGATTATGGTTCTGATAACTTAATGGCATCTACTGAAATTAGGGACGGCAACCGGATGATCAACGCTCTCGAGAACAGGAATTTTGTCCAAATGGGCCAAGGCTGGTTAAATTCAAAGGCAACTGAAACATTGACGCTATTTTTAAAAATGACATAGATTAATAAAAGACATTTAAAACGAAGTGATAAAGCGTTTTTACTTGCGTTGCAGATTTATGCCTGCTTTCATGATAAACCATAGCTGTGTTCGGTACTATACGTGTTTGCCACGATCCCGAGACGAAGCCGAGACTTTCATTTGTTATTAAATTCTTATAATCATCTGTTATGTCGCGGTTTTCTAAGTGATTGATCATAAATACAAAACCTTCGTTTTGGGCGTCTGTCAGATAATTAGTTAATTGCTGGGAAACACCTTTTTTATCTGCATTCCACCAACCTTTGAACTCAATAATTTTCAAACCCATGTTAGGATGAAAAACTTTAAGGTCCATCCGACCTGGGCCATTTTCTTCCTCAGCGGTAACATCTGATCCTTTGTACCGAGCTTTTAAAAAGTTCCGGAACCAATAGCGGATCTGCGACTCCCGATCCTTGCCTTTATTTCGTACAACATTCAGACAATGCTCATTTGTATCGCCACTCTGTAATTGCTGCATACCATCAATCACATTTAAGATGAACGTTTGAGTTGAATAATCTTCTGCAAATATCTCCGTCAGCTCATTGATATACTCCTTTTCATGTTTAAGCCATTTTTTGATCATCTTCAAGTAGGCCTTATCGCTGTCCTTATCGTTTACTGCTAATGATTGTAGATTGATCTGATGGCGAGCGTTCGCAATCTCAATTCGCGTTTTTTCGCGGTCGCTCAGATTGCCACTTTTGAATGCCTCTAAAGCATTCAATTTTACAATAATCGCCTGAGTAGTATCAGTAAGAAATCTTAAAAGCTGCTTTTTCGATATCAGCTTACTACTGGTAAGTCCGGTATAAATATTCGTATCGAAAGGTCCACAAAGAATTGGCAGCATCCGTTGAAAATGCGACTTTAAATTACTAAGATAGCTGATATTGAATGGAAATACACGGAGCCATTGTTTGTAAATATCTACCAATTTATTAAGATCTGCAGGTCGATGTTTGACGACAGGATCTATGAGGCGTTCAATGTATTTGGAGATCTCCGATTTCTGTATTTCGTTGAGTGACTCCCTGTCTTGAACGTTACTTTCGATACAACTAAGATATTGGGTTACACCAAGAGGGGCGCCATAACCCGTCGGGAATTGTCCATAGCTTTTTACTGTATAATCGACATAATCCGTAATTTCTTTATACCAATTTTCATGAGAGGCGTTTGTATCAATGCAGTGCAATGTATATGCTATCGTATTAACAATTTTTTCCGGGAGGTAGGTATATTCGATCTTGTTAAACCAAGGCTGTCCGATCAGTTTTTTGTGGTGCTCACAACAGCCAGGAAACTCATCGAATTTCTCTCTAGCCTGGTTATAAATCCTCTCATGCCATTCACAACAGTATGGAAACTTCTCCGGCGCTTCAAAATCAGCAAGCGGATGCGTGTCAAACGCCTGAAAAAGGAAATCTTTCCCATCAATCTCAGCAAAATGTGTTTTACCGTCCAAAAAGTCTTGGTAACTACGTGCGAAGCGATCCATATTGATGATCTTGACCGTTTGATTGATAGTAAATGCTTGCTCACTCATAATGCTACTCTCCTTGTTTAAATTCACCTTTTACTTAAAGTATTTATAAATCGGCTTACTATTAATGATCATATACGAACAACTCAATAAGCTTTTTTCAGGACATTGATATGGTGGTTTGTTTCTTTAAACAGGTAAACGAAAGCTTTTTCAAAAACAACGAGAGCGTTCTTACAAAAATCCTCGCTTACAAAAAGTTGTTCGTCTATTAACTCAAGTCCGTGAAATTTTACGATAAGGTTTTGCACAGCATTTAGCCGTTCTGGCTTTTCGTTAGGGTTCAATTTCCCATTTCTATGAATGAGTGCGTTGCGCAACTGGTACATATCAGATAAATCTTGCCATTTCGAATTATTTAAATCCAGCTGTATCTTCTTTAAAACGGAAACTTTTAATTTTTGATAAAAGGGATCGGTAGACTTAATCATCAAGTTCTCTCCTAAATATGCTTTCCACTGCTCACAGTATTGATTAATTATCTCCTCTGCAATTTGCATTAGAAGTGAAACGAATGATGATGTAAAGTAAAATGTATGGCTGGCACTCCAAAAATACTTGTCTGATTCTGTGGAATAAATTTGAGCGTCTGGAGCAAGGTAGTTAGCCTTTTTTAAGAGTGCTAAAGAATCGTCAAGATAAGCTCGGAGGTAACCACACTCAAATATAAGTTCATGTGCTTCTAGCGAAAGAGTAGATTTAATGTCCAACAAAATCCTTTTCTTAGGATGCATAGTACTACTCATAGAGGCAAGCTTTTTAAAAGTCTACCTTGCTAAGTTAACGAAGCATAGCAACAATCGAAACGATCCATCGACGAACGTCCATTATATTGAGAATGGAGGCATTAACTGTTTGCCGTCTTATACAATAACAGATACTATTTTAGGTGTAAAAAGGCCTTTCGTGGCTCATTGGGAATAGTTTCGGATTTTCTTTTGAAAATTAATTTCCGAATTAGGTCTACCTTCGGTAATGCACAATTTTCCAAATCATTCCCAGCTCCGTGTTAT
>CAZFQV010000330.1:0-3190 GCA_964521175.1 uncultured Sphingobacterium sp. | reverse complement strand
TGATAAACATGGTATAATGACCCGCCTCACTGACCATAAGTTCATGATAAAATGCCGAAAGTTCGGGGTCATTGATATGCTCAGACATCACCTTAAAGCGCTCGCAGCTCCTGGCTTCGATCATCGCTGAAAATAAAAGCCGGTCGATAAGCTGCTGCTGCCTGTTGCCGCCTTTGATCACAAACTGCATCAGTTCATTAACATAATGATCTTTTCGTTCGCGTCCCAAAACAAAGCCGCGGGCCAATATCAGGTCATGCACCCGTTTGAAATGATCCATTTCTTCCTGCACCAATAAGGCCATCTCCTGCACCAGATCAGAGAGATTTGGATTCTGAACAATCAGTGTTATTGCATTGCTGGCAGCTTTCTGCTCACAAAACGCATGGTCTGTAAGGATCTCCTCGATGTTGCTTTCCACCACGTTTTTTACCCAGCGGGGATCGGTTGGAAGCTGGAGTTTTAGGATAGTTTTTTCTGTGCCCACCATTCTTATCGGTATAAATTTTTGCTTTCAATAAATTTCAAGACCTTATCAGGTACAAAATATTGTACGTTCTTCCCTTCTTTTACGGCATTGCGAATAAAAGTAGCGGATAATTCCATTAATGGAGTATCTGTAACGGTCACGGCGGCATCTCCTAACAGCTCGGCACCTTCAAAACCTGGTCGTGGATAAACATGGATATGGTAATCCCGTAGGATCAGTTCATAGTTTTTCCATTTCTTTAGAGATACCAGATTATCAGATCCCATGATGAGGCTGAACTGATGATGCGGATATTTTTCATGGAGATGAGTTAGCGTATCAATGGTATAGGAGGGTTGCGGAAGCTTTAGTTCCACGTCGCTCACCCGAATATTCAGTCCATCTTCTGTAGCTAACCGGCTCATTTCAAGCCTGTCGTACATGTTGATCAGATCGCTTTTTGTTTTCAAAGGGTTATGGGGCGACACCACTATCCAGACTTCGTCCAGATCAGTATGATTGGCCATATAATTAGCGATAATCAGATGGCCAATATGGATAGGATTGAATGAACCGAAGAATAAACCAATCTTCATCACTATTTGTTTTTAATGTTTACTGCCGACGGGGCGTCGGATGTTTGTTCACTCGTTTGGCTTTACCGGACATAATCAACCCTTTAAAAAGTCGTTAACTAGCTTTTCTGCTTCTGCGCAAGCTGTTTTAAGATCATGGTTTTTCAGGATCACATCGAACTGGCTTGCATATTTAAGCTCTTCTTCAGCCTTTTTTATACGTTCTGTCAATTGGGATGGACTATCCGTTCCACGGCCTGACAGACGCTTGATTAATACTTCTAAAGAGGGAGGGTCTACGAAAACAGCCAGAGCCTGGTCTCCGTATTTCTTCTTGAGATGTAGTCCGCCCTTCACATCGATATCAAAGATGATATGTTTTCCGCCCTCCCAGATGCGCTCCAGTTCAGATCGCAGCGTGCCGTAAAATGTTCCGCTATACACCTCCTCGAATTCAACGAAGTCTTTATGGGCGATCTTATGCAGAAAGTCCTCTTTAGAAATAAAATAATAATCCTGGCCATCAACTTCGTTCCCTCTTCTTTGCCGGGTGGTTGCGGAGATAGAAAAGGATAGGGAAGGCAGTGTCTTTAATAGATGCTGAACGATGGTTGTTTTTCCGGCGCCTGAGGGAGCGGAAAATATGATGAGCTTGCCTTCTGACATATTTTACAGTGTAGGTTATGCTTGTATTAATTTTATATGGACCTTGGTCGTAATGACTGGCTACAATCTTAAGCCCTTACAAAACGTTTAATAGTTGTTCTTTAATTTTTTCCAGTTCTTCTTTCATGCCCACTACGATCTGTTGCATTTTTGCATCGTAGGCCTTAGACCCCATGGTGTTGATTTCCCGACCAATTTCCTGAGAAATAAATCCCAGCTTTTTCCCATTGGCATCTTTGTCTTCCAAAGCCTGGATGAAATAGTCACAATGGCTTTTAAGTCTGATCTTCTCTTCCGTTATATCGAGTTTATCGATATAATAAATCAGTTCCTGCTCCAGCCGGTTCTTATCTACATTCTCTATGCCTACGGCTTCGTTTAAAAATGTGCCTAACCTTTCCTTGATAGTCGGGATGCGCAATGGCTCTAGTTCAGAAACTAAACCTAAGCCTTGCATGATATTGTTAATCCTTAGCACCAGATCTTGCTTTAATACCTCTCCCTCGTCTTTTCTGAATCTCTGAAAATTCTGCACCGCTTCTCCGAAGGTTTTATAAAGTATTTTCCATTCGTCATCAGAGCCTCCCTCCACATTATACTGGATCACATCAGGGAAATTCAAAGCCAGCTGGAGCAGATTATTCCCGCTATCGCCCAGGTCTTGAGCTGATGACTGAAGTAAATTATAGTAATGTTTTAACAGGGAAGAATTAATTATCGCAGCTTTTGAAGTAGAATCGGCAGACTCAACATTGATCACAATACTGACCTTGCCTCGTTCCAACTGTTTGCTGACTTCGTTTCTTAACAGGAATTCCTTCTCTGAGAAAGCTTTTGGAAGCTTCAGGGTAAGCTCCAGAAACTTACTGTTCAATGATTTAACTTCAACCGTATATTTTGCGTTTTCAAAATCATTTACGGCTGAACCGTATCCTGTCATTGATTTTATCATCGTGCAAAGATAAGATTTATGATGGTAGCTTAAGCAGCCTTTATCTGCTTCTGGTCAACATTGGGAATAGCGTAATCTATATGATAGCCTGCATTTCTGTAAAAGTACGCCTGGAGCTGCCATCTTTAGATTTTTAAGAATTCGCAGGATCTTTCGGCGGCCAGTTTTTCCGCATTCTTCTTATTATAGTCGCGTCCAAGGCCACAACTTTCGCCGTCGACCGTAATTTTAATGGTAAAGAGCTTTGCATTTTCACCTTCGGCATTCGGTATCACTTCAAATAGCACTTCCTTGCCATGCTGTTGACACCACTCGATCAGCTTACTCTTAAAATTAGTCTCAGTGAGTTCCAGCTTATGGATATCAACATGTGGTTTAATAATACGGCTGAGCAGGAAATTCCGGGTGAAATCGTAGTCTCTGTCGATGTATATTGCACCGATCATCGCCTCAAAGGTATCACCTAGTAATGACCCCTGCTTGTTGGGGTGGCTAAGAACACGGCTGTCAAATTCAATCAGTTCATCT
>CAZFQV010000329.1:0-3193 GCA_964521175.1 uncultured Sphingobacterium sp. | reverse complement strand
CCACATCGGCGGGAGCACCAACAGAAAGATTCCCGAGTTCAGGGCGTTTAATTTCCTGAGCAGGATTCCAGGTACTCGCTTTAATTACGCTTTGCAGATCCATTCCCATGGCCATGAATAGAGACATAATATTAGGCATGTTTTTCATGGCATTGTTCATACTTCCTGTATGCAGGTCGGTACTGATCGAATTAGGATAAAACCCGCTTTTTATTGCTGGCAGCCCCTGAGAGAAAAGGAAGCTTGATCCTCCAAAGCCGACATCGAATATTACTCCGCGTTCGCGGGCTTTGAGTACAAAAGGTTTAACTTTATTGGTACGAATATCCACAATAGACTCTCTTCCGTCTTGAGTAGAAATACCTACCTGCGGGTCGCCGCCGAAAGCATGAGTATAGATATCACCGGGACGGAACTTTACATTAAATAAAGAATCAAGGGGGAGATAAGGCCTTGCAGATCCGAAATCCACCATGATAGGGATATTAGCCAGTCGTCCTGCTTCTAAAGCACGATCAATAGCCACCCAGCTGTGTGCATACTCGCCTCTGCCGCTAAAATGCGCCGTCTTGATACCTACTATATATTCGGGGTATTTTTTTGCCATATCGGCCGCACCCCTGGAGTCCATGCTTTCTGGCATATTCTCGTGGCGACTATCCATCCCTTCACCTACTATATTAAGCATAGCAAGTACCCTGGTTTGAGATCTGTCAATTGTTTGTTTTTTATAAAGTTCAAATGATTTAAAACCCGGACTACCGGCATCTACAACGGTAGTCACTCCTGCAGGAAAGGTAAACCCGTCAGCAGGCAACCCCGACGGAGAGTTCATGTAACCTGAACCATCATGACCCCAGAAGAAGTGTACGTGAATATCGATCAGGCCAGGCGTTACATACATCCCTTTCGCATCTACTGACTGGACAGCCTGACTAGCGTCAATGTTTTTTGCAACTAAGGCAATCTTGCCATCTTTAATTGCAATATCCATCGTCGTATTGATGTTATTCTTAGGGTCAATAACATGGCCACCTTTAATAACTATATTATAAGGCTTGTCTGATTGATTCTGCTGCGCCATGGCGCTGACATAAAAGAACAGCAGTGTTAGAAATAACAATAATCGTTTTCGTTTCATTTTGAGAATTTTAGTTATTATGATCGGATTCAATTAATTCAAATAGAGTGTGAAAATACATTAGTTTTTGCGTATTATTTATCCGTTTAAGGATTTTAGTTATATTAATACGGAATTAGCTTTAACTTGCCTGAGTTATTAGATACTAGCCTTGTATTATATAAGAGTGTAAAAAGAGTTTTTCCCCCTAGTGTAAACTTCTTAAATATTTTTTTTCCATATTGCATAAAATATATTTATTGGACCAGGTTAACGTAGAGTCGTTTTGTTTTAAATACATAACGAAATTGTTATCTTAGTTTAATTTTGAACTGCTTTTTTTTAGATAGATTTAACTTCTGATGGCGGAAATAGAGCTTTATAATGACAAAGAATTAGTCAACCTTCTACAGGATGGGAATACTTTGGCATTGAGTATCATTTACCGGAAATATTGGGATCAGTTATTCTCATCAGCCTATCATGTATTACAGGACCAGCAGGCTTGTGAAGATATTATTCAGGAATTATTTATTAATCTCTGGAACAAGAGAGACCAAATCGAGATCAAAGTCTCTTTGAAAGCCTATCTTTTTGCATCGATACGTTATGAAGTCTATCGTCAGGTGCGTTACGGAAAGGTCAGGGAAGAACTGTTTGAGGGTATTCAGGAACGTCTTCATAGCCCGTCTGAATGTGGAAAACTTGAATATAAAGAGCTCCTGTCACAGATTAATTCAATTGTAGATGCGCTGCCCACGAAGTGTAAGGCCGTTTATAAGTTGAGCCGCGAGGAGCAATTGTCGCATAAAGAAATCGCATCACAGTTGGATATAACACCTAAAACAGTTGAGAATCATCTTAATAAAGCCCTGAGACAGCTTAGGATTTCATTAGGGCTTTATTGATGTACGGGCCCTTCCCGGACTTGCTCCGGGTCTCCTTTTCGTTCTTCCCGGACCCTGCTCCGGGATCTCCTGATTCGTTGCTAAGTAAATTCCAGATATACGTGCGGTTTTGTAGATTTAGTGAGGAGGCCCCGTGTCGTGGCACGGGGAGAGCGAAAAATGTATCCCTCCCAAGGTGTCTTCCCGAGCGCAGCGGGCGAGGGATCTTATCAAAGCTTGCCAATAATCCCAGTAAAGCTTACCAGCAACTGAGAGAAGACCCTCAGCGCTGAAAAAGCGCTTTCGGCATGACACAAAAGTGCACCTCTCGTTAAACTCGGTTTTGAAGGTTTAGTCAGGAGGCCCCGTGTCCTGGCACGGGGAGAGCGAACAAATAATAAAATTCTCATTCCCAGTAGGGGATACCCCCCGTTTTTTACTCTTCTATTTAAATCAGTCTTACTTTGGAAAAAACAACATTCTTTAAACTGCTGGATAAGTACATCGCTGGGGAGGCTTCTATGGAAGAGGAGCAGCAATTGCTTAATTTTTACAGTAGTTTTGAGAAACCCGATACCGATTTGGATTTCTCTCCGCTGGGCGACAAAATGCTGAATCGCCTCATGCAAAGTCCGGAGCTTCAAGACTCAGATACTCCGCAGCTTCAAGACTCAGGTAGCCTGGAGTCTGATTCTAATACAAGAAAACCATCTGCACCGCTTTGGAAAAAGATTTCGATTGCAGCATCCTTTCTGATTGTGTCGGCGGCAGTCAGTTGGTTCTATCTAAATCAGAAAGAACCGGAAGTCGAGCAGTTTGCTGAGATCAGCATTAAGAATGATATTGACCCCGGCGACAATAAAGCTGTCCTGATACTAGGGGATGGTTCTCATATAAGTTTAGATGATGCAGCGAATGGATTGGTAGCCAGTCAGGGAAATATTTCTATAACTAAGACCGATGAAGGACAGATTGTTTACAAAAGGAATAATTCGAATCTTAAGGCAGTAGCAAACCGAATTTCAGTTAATACGATTAAAACTCCAAGAGGAGGAAGATACCAGGTGCGACTTCCTGATGGTAGCAGGGTTTGGCTGAACTCGGCTTCTACTCTAAGTTATCCCACCTCTTTCCGGGGTTCTGAGAGAAGGGTCAAACTGATTGGCGAGGCCTATTTTGAAATTGC
>CAZFQV010000328.1:0-3196 GCA_964521175.1 uncultured Sphingobacterium sp. | reverse complement strand
GAGAAGGAAGCTCTTTACGAGGTGTAGGCTCATTGTCGTACACATCTAAGCCGGCAAATGCGACTTTTCCCGAGTTTAAAGCCGCAACTAATGCAGCTTCGTCAATCGTGCCGCCACGGGAGCAGTTGACGATACCCACGCCATCTTTCATCATCGCAAACTCTGCAGCACCGAGAATTGGTTTTTCAGAGAAGGGAACATGAAGGCTTATAAAGTCGGATTGTTTGATTAATTCTTCCAAATTAAGGGCTTTAACCGGACAGGTTACCCGTACATTATTAGCAAGCTGTATTTCCAGTTCTGAAGGAATTTCAAACAGATCATAAGCTAAAACCTCCATTCCAAGTCCGAGAGCCACCTTAGCTGTTTCGCGGCCGATCCTTCCAAAACCGATGATCCCAATTTTTTTGCCCCGAAGCTCTACGCCTTTTGCGTAAGCCTTTTTCAACTCATTGAATTTAGTATCCCCTTCGAGTGGCATTTTTCGATTAGCATCCTGTAAAAAACGTACACCATTGAATAAATGGCCACAAACAAGTTCCGCTACAGATAAAGATGAAGCCGCTGGCGTGTTAACCACCGCAATGCCTTTGGCCCTGGCGTAGTCTACATCTATATTATCCATGCCAACACCACCTCTGCCGATTAGCTTTATGTTAGGACAGGCATCGATCAGTTCTTTCCTGATTTTGGTGGCACTCCTGACCGTTATACCGTCATAGTTCTTCAACGCAGCCTCTAACTCAGCTTGCGGAATATGAGTAGTATCAACCTGAAATCCGGCCTTTTCTAATAATTCTTTACCTATTGGGTCTATGCCGTCATTAGCGAGTATTCGAAACATATTTTTATTTTATTGATTTAAAGGGTGTTGTATCGATTACTTAAACTTTTAATTAATTTAAGCATCATGTAATTTTAGCTTAGCGATGCTTTTCAGCAAACTCCTGCATTGCATCGATAAGAGCATGTACGCTGGTTATCGGCAATGCATTGTATAAGGATGCTCTGAATCCGCCCACGCTTCTGTGTCCCTTGATTCCTACTATTCCACGGTCAAGCGCAAAATTGAGGAAAGGTTTTTCGAGTTCTGGATTTTCCATGACGAAGCATACATTCATACGGGAACGGTCTTCGACTTTACTAGTTCCCTTGAACAAGGGATTGCGGTCTATTTCTCTGTAAAGCGCACTTGATTTAGCAATATTATCTTTTTCGATCTGCGCGATACCCCCCTTTGACTTTAACCAGCGAAGGTTAAGCATAGCGACATAAATAGCAAATACAGGAGGCGTATTATACATCGATCCTCCTTCGATTTGAACTTTGTAATTAAGCATAGATGGAATTTTCCTATCTATTTTTCCGAGTATACTGTCTTTTATAATAGCTATCGCAACCCCGGCCGGCCCGATGTTCTTTTGAGCTCCGGCGTATATAAGGGAGTAATCAGCAATATTTATCTCTCTACTTAGAATATCAGAAGACATATCGCAGACAATAGGTACTGAAGTCTTTGGATGTTCTTATAGCTCTGTACCGTAGATGGTATTGTTAGAGGTAAAGTGAAAATAGGCAGAATCTACGGGGATATCGAAATCTTTTGGAATGAATGTATAATTGCTTTCCTTGGAAGAACCCACAATATTTACGTTTCCGAAGAACTTAGCTTCTTTCATAGCTTTAGTGGCCCAGACTCCGGAATCAAGGTATGCTGCGGTCTGATCTTCACCTAACAGATTCATGGGCACCATTGAAAATTGCAGGCTTGCCCCACCTTGTAAGAGGACAACAGAGTAACCTTCGGGAACGTTCAGAAGTTCCTTGATTAAGCGCACGGTTTCGTGGACCACTTCTTCGAACTCAGGTGTACGGTGAGATATTTCTAAAATGGATAAGCCTGTACCATTAAATTCAAGTACCGACTGTGACGCCTGTTTAAAAACTTCCTGAGGTAAAATGCAGGGACCTGCACCAAAATTATGTGTCATATTTTTTATATTTATTACGCAAAAATAACAGAATAATTTGACACCTCTGCGGTTTTTACACCCTTATTACCGAACCATGATAAATGTTATTTACTTTTTAGTATTGCAGACACTCTGAAATTGAATTTTCGAAAGGTAAGATAATTAGGTACGGCGTATTGAACGTCATTAACATCCTTTAACCACAAATAGGATACGGTATTCTTGATGTTTAAAAGGTTAAAGATTTCAGCATGCGCACTGAGTGACTGAAAATATTTTTTGACGAAGGGGATCATCCTTTTATTGTCAGAATCGGCGAAATCTTTAGAGAAACCAATATCCACGCGTTTATATGGTGGAATTTTAAATCTGTCTTCATATCGCTGTGAGCCGGCGGGCCCTGTGGGAAGCGATGATCCGAACAACAGGGTCAGATGCACTTTGTAGGTAGGATTTTGTAGGAGTCGATCCTGAAATAAAATCCCGAAATTAACTCGTTGGTCATGGGGCCGTCTCAGGTAGCCGGGATATACCGCTTTAGGGGCGCCGCCGGAACTGCTGACATAGAATACGTCATCCTCAATGTCTTCTTTCGTCTTCATATAAGAAATGCGGAATGAGGATTCCAGTTCTCTTGCAAAATTTCCGCTTAAGCTAAAGTCTGCTCCAGAGGCATAGCCCGATGATTTCTGATCGGCCAGATATCTTAACCGCAAATCTCCCGTTTTATAAGGGGTTAAACGGGGAAATGTCTTGTAATATAATTCTGAAGTGAGTTTTAGTGCTGTGCCCAGCCCACTAAAATAATAGTCGGTACCACCCATAAACTGGTAAGATCTTTGCGCTTTGGCATTTTTATTAATTAGTCCATGCGCTGTTTTCAGGTCTTTGTACCAGGGCGGTTGAAAATAAGATCCAGCTGAAAATTTTATCTGAAAAATCTCAGGATTGTTAGAATATAGAATGGAAAACCTGGGACTTACCAGAACTTCTTCTGTGAACGTATTAAAATTTGCTCTTAGACCTGCAGCCATCGTAAAGTACGGTCCCAGGCTAAGGGTATTCTGGGCGAAGCCGCTGATCCGCCGGGTATTTAATCTGGACTGCTGGTCGATCACGTCGGAATATATAAAGTGTCCCGATTCAAGCTCAGAATAGGCTGTAGAGTCTACCGCTGTAAATTCATTTATTACGTCATTAAACCTGTCCTGTTGCAGTCGTAG
>CAZFQV010000327.1:0-3196 GCA_964521175.1 uncultured Sphingobacterium sp. | reverse complement strand
GCAGGTAAGTAAATCTCAAGGGTGAACCATAGGTTTCAATCATCTCCATGAGGTTTAAGTCATGAAAATACAACTCATCCTCAATGATGTCAAAACCTTCCTGAGGAAAACCCACGCTTAAATCAAGAAACTCCGCGTAACTCTGCATTTTTTTATAATTTTGGCAAAGATATAAAAAGCATATAGCATAGAACATACAGCTTAGCGTAAATTTTATATTCAGGTGGGGGTCATATTGTCTTTAAGGTTATGCGTGAATTTAAGATTATAGAGGTTAAGTCGGAACTGGGCGCGGGAACACGTGGAGCCAGTCTGGGCAGTGAGGCTATTAAAATCGCGGCACTGGATTTTGGCAGCCGGTATTTTAAACAGCATAAGATCACTGAAATACCAAATGAAAATCATCTTTTGCTTGAATCGACAGGCAACCAATATGCCAAACGGATTTCCGGGGTATTGACTATGGCTGAACGAATCGCTGAAGAGGTGGCCAGAACGCTTGTTAACAATGAGTTTCCGATAATCCTTGGAGGCGATCATAGCTGCTCTGCCGGGACTGTTGCGGGAATTAAGAAGGCCTTCCCAAAGTCGAGACTGGGTATAATCTGGATTGATGCGCACTCAGATATTCACTCTCCCTATACCAGCTCTTCAGGCAATCTGCACGGAATGCCCCTCGCCATAGCGCTTGATGAGGATAATATTGAATCGAAGATCAATAAACCCGATCAGGAAACGATCAATTATTGGTATCAGTTAAAGAATGTGGCAAATATTGCTCCTAAAATAAAATATTCTGACCTGGTTTATATTGCTATGCGCGATGCGGAGGCGCCGGAGCAGTTTCTACTCAAAAAACATAAAGTGAAGAACTTCCCGACGCTCGAAGTTCGCCGCCGGGGAGTGGAGCGTGTTGCGATAGACGCCCTGAAGTATCTTGATCACTGCGACTTGATTTACATTTCTTTTGATGTAGACACACTCGATGCTTCAATATCAAAAGGAACCGGTACGCCGGCACCGAACGGATTGACAGCCAGAGAGGCGGGAAACCTGGTGGCGCGCCTGATGACCAGCGAAAAGGTTTGCTGTTTTGAGATGGCGGAGGTAAATCCTACTCTGGATAAAGAGAATATTATGGCGGAAAATGCTTTTGAAATTTTATTGAGAGCAACGAATTCTTTAATTAACGATTAGAAAAAAGGGATACGGCAGAATATGACTATAGAGAATGTAATCGTTGCTAATATTCAGAAGGCAATTTCAGCACTTTATCAGAAAGAGGTAGCGCAGGGGAATATAATTATTCAGGAAACCCGGAAAGATTTTGACGGAGAGCTCACCGTGGTGACCTTCCCCTTAACAAAGATTTCCGGAAAGAACGTGGAACAGACCGGAAAGGAGATTGGCGAATATCTGGTGGAGAAGGTAGCGGATATTGTGGGTTTTAACGTGATCAAAGGGTTTTTGAATTTGTCGATATCCGACAGCTATTGGACTCAATTATTGCTGGATGATATTTTATTGCCGGACTTTGGGCAGTTGGCTGCGAATGGCAAAACCGTAATGGTTGAATATTCTTCACCCAATACCAACAAACCACTTCATCTCGGACATATCCGAAACAACCTTCTCGGATTTTCTTTGGCGCAGATTCTTAGGGCCAACGGATATAAAGTGATTAAAGCTAACCTGGTTAACGACAGAGGGATTCATATCTGCAAGTCGATGTTAGCCTGGCAGTTGTTTGGAGACAATGAAACTCCGGAAAGCAGCGGCCTGAAGGGTGATCATCTGGTCGGCAAATACTACGTCATCTTTGATAAAGAGTATAAAAAGCAAATTTCTGCCCTTGTACAGGCAGGGGAGAAAGAAGAAGATGCCAAAAAGAACGCTCCGCTTATTAAACAGGCTCAGGAAATGCTGTTAAAATGGGAGAAGGGGGACCGGGAAGTCAAAGATCTTTGGTTGCGGATGAACGCTTGGGTTTATGCAGGGTTTCAGGAGACTTACCAAAGATTGGGCGTGGATTTCGACCGTTATTACTATGAATCTGACACCTACCTGCTGGGGAAGGATATTATTGAAGAAGGATTAGACAAGGGGATCTTCTACAAGAAGGAAGATGGTTCGGTATGGATCGACCTGACAGCAGAAGGGCTTGATGAAAAGCTGGTTTTACGTGCTGACGGCACCTCGGTATATATTACTCAGGATCTGGGAACTGCCCAGCTCAAATATGATGATTTTGGCGTAGAAAAATCGATATACGTGGTAGGGAACGAACAGGATTATCATTTCCGCGTGCTGTTTCTGATCCTGGAGAAACTGGGAAAGACCTGGGCAAAAGGACTGTTTCACCTTTCTTATGGAATGGTTGATCTGCCTTCAGGTAAGATGAAGTCCCGCGAGGGGACGGTAGTGGATGCCGATGATTTGATGGATGAGATGGTCGACACCGCCAGGGAAAGAACAGAAGAGCTGGGTAAGGTGGAAGGGTTTAATGCTGAAGAGAAGGCAAGTCTTTATGAGATGATCGGACTCGGCGCCTTAAAGTTCTTCCTGTTGAAAGTAGAGCCCAAAAAGCGTTTATTGTTTGATCCGAAAGAGTCTATTGACTTCCAGGGCCATACGGGCCCTTTCATCCAGTACACTCATGCCCGGATCCGTTCGGTCATGTCAAAAGCTTCTTATAATAAGAAATTGACGGCGCATTACGGGCAGCCCCTCGGCAGACTCGAAAAAGAGCTGGTGGTTAGTCTGGCTAAGTATCCTGATGTTATCGCAGCAGCAGGAAAGGAATACAGTCCGGCACACATTGCCAATTATGTTTTTGAACTCTCCAAGCTGTTTAATAAATTCTATCATGAAGAAAGTATACTAAAGGCAGAGGATTCTGTTGTGAGGGACTTCAGACTTGATCTGGCCGCAGCAACTGCTAAGGTGATTGATAAAGCGATGGCTTTGTTAGGTATCCGTGTTCCGGAGCGGATGTGAGGGGGGTATAAGAAGGTGTAAGGTATTAGGTATTAGGTGTTAGGTGTGGGCTATGAACCCTAAATGAAGCAGCCCCCCGGTTGCTCATTTCCCGATCTGCTCATTTTCTCATTTCCAAATTTGCTAATTTATAAGGGGCATTTAATACTCATAAAATCCTGTTCCAGATTTAACGCCCAGTTTGCCAGCGTTGACCATT
>CAZFQV010000326.1:0-3206 GCA_964521175.1 uncultured Sphingobacterium sp. | reverse complement strand
TTCGAGATCCCGTCACATGTTTTTGATAAACATGAATTTACACAAACTGGTGATATCATTGCCTTACTCAAGAATCTTAAGACCGATCTCATTGTGCTGGCAGGATTCCTCTGGCTCATTCCCGAAAATCTTCTAAAAGCTTTCCCAAACAGGATCATCAATATACATCCTGCTCTACTACCCAAATATGGCGGGAAGGGAATGTATGGAGATAAAGTCCATCAGGCGGTCATAGATGCGAAAGAAGAAGAATCTGGAATAAGCATTCATTTTATTAATGAAAACTTTGATGAAGGTGAAATTATCTATCAGTCCAGATTCAAAATCGAACCTGATGACGATTTAGAAATGATAAAATTCAAAGTCCAGCAGCTGGAACATCAACACTACCCCCGGGTGGTGGAACAACTGCTGAAGAAAATGAAAAGTTAAATCTCAGCCTGTAGTCGCCTTCACAGAGTGTTTTCGTGATTTCTTTCGCCTTTAAGAATCAACCCCTCTTATTCGCCAGCCCGATAAGGACAAGCCGCCACCAGACGACATGAACTGAGTCGTAAAATCCTGCGCTCCCGCCCGACTAAATTCGTATGCTGGTCAAACCACTAAGCAAGAGTATATTGTCGTTAGCGGTTTCGATTTGGCCTGCATTTTGCATTTTAATGGTAAGGAGGCTAACGTGTTCCAACTCTTTCCCAGCTAATAATTAAAGAAAAATAATTTCAAATGCAAGAAATCCTTTCCCGGGAAATGATAGGTCTAAGGATACGAAGTTTACGGACGCAGAACGCTTTTTCACAAGAAACAGCATCCAGATTCCTGGGTATATCGCGAGGGAATTATTCCCAGATCGAGTTGGGAAATCAATATCCAACCTACGAAATTCTTTTTAGGCTTTCTGTGTTTTATAATAAAAGCTACTTATGGTTTCTGCATGGCCAAGACCAGGAAGTAGCAATTCTGCCTGCTTATACACTTCCCCCACCTGTTGAGTGTACGGCCTCTGAGGCCGTTTGTCTGGTAAAAGATGCCGATTATTATAGTTACCTTTCCTGCAATAGAAGACGGGATTTTATAGACCAATTGGAGTCTCTTAATTTTCTAACAGGCCGCCAGCCAGCTGTGCAGCACGGCATTATTTATCGCGCTTTTGAAGTTGCAGATTGTGGGATGGTTGGTGTTGTTAATAAAGGTGATATTATTACTGCACAGAATGTGCGCAGTAGTTCAGAGATTCTTTTAAATGGCATCTATGTACTGGTTAGCAGGGAGGAAATATTAATCCGCAGAATTGTAAATTACACAAATGATACGGATATGTTGGTATGTAAGGCCGATAATCCCACTTATCCACTTTCGTTTATTAGGTTAGGCGAACTTCAGGATCTATGGCATATGGGGGGAATATTTTCTACGAAACTCAAAGGGATTGTGGAAGAGATAGGACAACAATTGAAGGCCTTTGAAAATTCTATTGCCGCCCTAAAAGAGAATGTTGAAAGTCTACGAAAGAAAAATCTGATTTCTGAGGGGGAGGCCAAGCGACTAAAAAGATAATATAATCTCCATATTTTGTAGTATGAAGATCGTGTTACAGTCCCAATGCCTGCCTTAATTTTGGATAGCCCGTTTTGCTTACCGGTATTTTTTCTCCCGATTTAAGAATAGCCACGTGTGATTCTTTTTCGTAAGGATCTATGCGGGTTATTTCATCAATTTTGACAATGTAAGAGCGATGTACTCTTACGAAATTTTGTTCTCCTAATACCTTCTCGAAGTAGGCCATTGTTTTATTCTTTAAAAAAGAACCTTCGCCTGTATGTATTTTTACATAGTCGTCGTCGGCAGACAAGAACAGAATATCGTTGACCGGAATAATTTTTATTTTGTTGCCGGTCTTAACAACTATACGTTCATTTTTAGAGATATTCTCCAGAAGCCTTTCGGTATTTTCTTTAGGCCAGGAGCTGGCTTGACGGAGATCGAGCCATTTTTGGATAGCCTTGTCAAAACGTTCTTTCGAAAACGGTTTGAGTAAATAATCTACAGCGTGTTCTTCAAAAGCCCGGATGGCATACTCATCAAATGCTGTAGTGAAGATGACAGCCGGCGGCCGGTCAATAAGCTCCAGCATTTCAAACCCGTTGATTTTGGGCATTTGGATATCCAGAAAGATAAGATCCGGGTTATGCCGACTAATAGCCTTAATACCCTCCAATCCATCATTGCATTCCTGAACGATGTCGATCTGCGACCAGGATTCTAAGTATTCTGTAACTACCGAACGCGCTAAAGGTTCGTCATCAATTAAAATTACACGCATTTTATGCCTGAGGAATTTTTACAGTTGTAGTAAATATATGACGAAAAGAGGTAGTTTCCAAAAGATCTGTTCGCCCAAATAATAAATGTAACCTGCGTTTAACACCACTTAACCCGAAGCCTGTACCGTGCTTTGGACGGGTAGTATCCGGATCAAAAGGATTCTGCACGGTTACATGAAGTTCATTATCAGTACATTCGGCAAAGATACTAATCGTTACCACTCCGGTTGTATCATATAATCCAAACTTAATAGCATTCTCTACCACAGGTTGCAGGAGCATAGGCGGTAAGAGTTTTGATTTGCAGGCATCGTTGTAGGAGATTTCGGTAGATAGCCGATGGCCGAACCTTACCTTTTCGATATCGAGGTAAAGTTGCAGATGTTCAAGTTCATCAATTAAAGAGACCGGTAACTGGTCCTCTTTTTTTAAGGTGCCCCTCAGGAAATCAGATAGCTGATGGATCATCTTTCTTGCTTCTTCAGGCCTGTTGCCTATCAGGGCAGTGATAGAATTCAGGCTGTTAAACAAAAAATGAGGCTGCAGCTGCTGGCGCAGATTATAGAGCTCAGCGTCTCTGGCAAGAGTTTCAGCTTCGATTTTTCGCTTTTCCGTTTCCTTCTGATCCTGTTGAGTATACCATACAACACTGATCATCGCCATAAGACTGATGATTAGCAGGCCAACGAAAAATCTTACGGGCAGTGAGTTATATAAAAACTCAGAATAATGCGGGTCGTTTATAATCAGTGAATCAAGTAGCCAGTTATTGAATAACAACCAGATACAAGCCAGAATAGCACAATACATCAGCATGAGCAGATAACGGTTCTTTTCAGGTCGATAATATTTCAGGTTATTACCTATCAGATAGCAGGCTATGGC
>CAZFQV010000325.1:0-3218 GCA_964521175.1 uncultured Sphingobacterium sp. | reverse complement strand
TTGGGAGGCGGCAGCAACGTGCTTTTCAAGGGCGACTTTGACGGGCTGGTTATACATATTAATATACCGGGGATCAGTTATAAGGTCTATGATGAGGATGTTTATGTAAGGGCAGGAGCCGGTGAAATATGGAATAAACTGGTGAATTTTTGTGTGGAACATGAATTCGCCGGTATAGAGAATCTGAGCCTGATACCTGGTTCGGTTGGAGCGTCGCCGGTTCCGAATATTGGCGCCTATGGGGTAGAACTCCAGGACGTTTTTCATTCCTGTCGCGCCTTTGATATAGTGGCAGAGGAAATGGTAACTTTTGTGAAAGAAGATTGCGGATTTAGCTACCGCGACAGTGTTTTTAAGTCTGCGCTGAAGGGCCGGTATATAATTACGGAGCTTACCTTGAAACTGTCAAAGATTTTTACTCCCCAGCTTGATTATGGTGCAATAAAGGAGGAACTTGTTAAGAGAGGCATTAAATTTCCTTCGATTAGGGAGATATCGCAGCTTGTTTCTCATATCCGGGTGAATAAATTGCCAGATCCATCGACTATCGGCAATGCCGGAAGTTTCTTTAAGAATCCGGTGATCCCGGTGTCCAAATTTATACAGTTGCAGTCCAATTTTCCAGACATAGTTCATTACGCTGTTCCCGGAGGGTCGATCAAGCTGGCGGCAGGCTGGCTGATTGAACAATGTGGTTGGAAAGGGGTGATAGAAGGAAGCACCGGAACCTGGCAACATCAGGCTTTGGTGATTGTGAACTACGGAAATGCAACTGGTAATGAGATATTTAGCTTCTCTGAAAAAATAGTGGAGAGTGTAAAAAACAAATTCGACATCCTTCTCGAGCGTGAGGTAAACATTATTTAGCGATCTCAAATATGTAGATCCAACTTTTTTGAAGTGCCATTATCCCAGTCATTTACTTTGTCTTTCCAATAAAGGGCATACACTTTGTTTAATATCAGTCGCAGCTTAAGAAACATTTGATTTGAGCGAAGAATAGAACTGATTGTTTACTCTCTAAACCTAAACAAAATGACTACAATCGAATTCAACAGTATGGTTACTCGCCAGGCCAGTTCCCTTAAAATGTATGCATTGCATTTCACACATGACACAGACGACGCTAATGACCTTGTACAAGACACCATGTTAAAGGCCATCACTTATTATAATAAATTTAAAGAAGGGACGAATTTGAAAGGCTGGTTGTACACCATTATGAAAAATACTTTCATTAATAACTACCGCAGGTTTGTTAAAATCAGCTCTTTTGTAACTAAGTCTGACGATATTTCCTCTGCTAACTTAATGTATAGCGCAACAAAGAACCTTGGAGAGCCCAAATTTGTGATGGATGATATCAAAAACGCACTCGGCAAACTCCCTGATGAGTATTACATTCCATTTACTATGCACTTTGACGGACATAAATATCATGAGATTGCGGAATATCTTACTATTCCTATTGGAACAGTTAAGACCAGGATCCACGTAGCCAGGAAGCTATTAAAAAAATCCCTGAAACCTTACGATACTGATTTCCGTAATACAGCATACAGAATAAACTAAATCATCATAATATCTTTAAACAGAGAGCACCGGGCTGGACCCTGTGCTTTTTTTTTGCGGGCACTCCTGTAAGATCGTAAGCTTTGCTTCTGAATTTATGTAATTTTGGCTAAATCCTTAACAGCTCATACTAACACCCAACATGACACCCCTTCCGGAATACACCAGATCCTATCTCGCCCTACGAAACGGACAGGATAAGCCCGAGGTCTGGATCGCATACATGGGGATCATCTATGACGTGAGTGAAAGTACCCTATGGAAGAATGGGAAGCATTATGAGCATTGGGCAGGACAAGACCTTAGCGACGAGCTGATAGATGCTCCGCACACGGCCATGGTGTTCAGCCGGCTTAAAGTAATTGGTCGTCTAAAACCCTAGATATTGATCCTGGAGCTCTCTCTGCTCACTTCTCAATAACGAAACTACTTAGCTGTACAAAGTCTTGTACTCTTTCGCTGATCTCTTCCTGAGTCAGGTTGCTGATTCTTTCTGTTCCGAACTTCTCTACACAAAAAGATGCCAGCGCTGACCCGAAAATAATAGCGTTCTTCATGTTGGTAAAGTTTAGTGTACCAACCTTGGCAAGATATCCGATGAACCCGCCCGCAAAAGTGTCTCCAGCACCGGTCGGATCATAAACTTCAGCCAGCGGCAGGGCAGGCGCTGAGAAGACCATGTTTTCGTGGAAGAGCAGTGCCCCATGTTCTCCTTTTTTAATAATGAGATATTTTGGCCCCATTCCGAGAATCTTTCTGGCGGCTTTAACCAAAGAATATTCACCGGAAAGTTGACGTGCTTCGGCGTCATTAATCGTTAACACATCTATATTTTTGATGACTGATAACAGATCATCCAGCGCAATGTCCATCCAGAAGTTCATAGTATCCAATACAATTAACTTAGGACGCTCTTTTAAACGCTCGATTACCGTTTGCTGTACTTGCGGTGTGAGATTCCCCAGCATCAGGAATTCGCAATCCTGGTAACTCTCTGGAATTATAGGATCAAAATCAGCCAAAACATTCAACTCAGTAACCAAAGTGTCGCGGCTATTCATATCATTATGATATTTTCCAGCCCAGAAAAATGACTTTTCCCCTTTTTTGATTTGAAGTCCTTCGGTGTCGATGCCGTGATCATTAAGATTTTGGATGTCTTTCTGTTGAAAGTCGTCACCCACTACACCAACGATTTTAACCTTATTATAAAAATAGGAGGCTGCCAGACTTGCGTAAGTCGCTGCTCCGCCAACTATCTTATCTGTTTTCCCAAAAGGTGTTTCTATGGCATCAAACGCTACCGAACCAATGATTACTAAACTCATATTGACTATAAAATTATTTTCACGCAAATATTGCATTAATAGTTTAAAATTCCGAATATTGCACTCCCGAAAGGGGAAGAAGAGATTCAGATAATGAATCTCAAGTAAAAGTCAGAATAATTCGATTTGCTTTTTAAGCAGATAGTGACGTTCTGAATAGCTAAGCAACTGAGATGCCGTGTGAAAAAACGTCAATCGGTGAATTGCTAAATATGATATGCCAGTGCAATATTGGTAGTGCAAGCATAATAAAAGTATTCCTCAGTAGCTCAGCCGGTTAGAGCATCTGACTGTTAATCAGAGGGTCGCTGGTTCGAG
>CAZFQV010000324.1:0-3219 GCA_964521175.1 uncultured Sphingobacterium sp. | reverse complement strand
TTTTTGCTTATAGACAGATATTCATTATGGCGGAAACAACCTTCCTCTAACGATGTGAGCCGTTGAAATTCTGACCCAATGACAAGCTTACCTCAGCTCAAAATAGTCAGACTGTCTTTTTGATTTTTTAGACTCCTACTCATCGCTCAATAAACATAGTTTTACACCAGCTTAGTATTTTTTGATGCGTTTCATCCTCTTATATTACACTCTCTTTACTGTTTTTTCTCTCCGTCTGATCCTTTTTTCTGTATCTTTGAATTAATTATATAAGCATATGAATATCAATGTAGGATCACGCAAGGAAGTAATGACGCATATTGAAAAATATATGCTTGAGAAAATGCATGATTACCTAAAACCTATCGATACGAATTGGCAGCCTGCTGATCTGCTTCCTGATTCGACCAGGGAATCTTTTTTCACGGAGATTAAAGACCTCCAGGAAAATGCCAGGGAATTGCCTTATGATCTTGTGGCTGTTCTTATTGGTGACACGATTACCGAAGAAGCATTACCAACTTATGAATCATGGCTAAGTATGGTAGATGGAATATCACGTGACGAACAGGGAGGCTGGATGAAGTGGGTCCGCCATTGGACAGCTGAAGAAAATCGCCACGGCGATCTTTTGAACAAGTACCTTTATCTTTCAGGAAGAGTGGATATGCGTCAGATGGAGATCTCTACTCAATATCTTATTGCTGACGGTTTCGATATTGGTACCGGACATGATCCCTACAGGAACTTTATTTATACGAGCTTTCAGGAATTAGCCACCAACATATCCCACCGACGAGTTGCATCTATGGCTAAGCAGGCTGGAGACGTACTTTTGTCTAAAATGTGCGGTGTAATTGCTGCTGATGAAGCGCGTCATGCAAAAGCATACAAAGATTTTATGTTGCGTATTTTCGAAGTAGATCCTAGTGAGGCAATGATTGCTTTTGAAGATATGATGCGTAATAAGATCGTCATGCCGGCACATTTCTTACGGGAAATAGGCTTAAAAATGGGCCAGACTTTCGGTCACTTTACTGACGCCGCACAACGGCTGGGCGTTTACACAGCAGTTGATTACGTGCAGATCATGAAACAGCTTATCGACGAATGGCATATTGAAAAAGTACGTGATCTGAACGAAGCGGGTGAAAAGGCCAGAGATTATGTGATGAAATTGCCGGAGCGCCTGTTGCGCGTCGCAGATCGAATGAAAAACCCATCATTGGAATACAAGTTTAGCTGGATCGCAGGATAGAAAAAGCTCTGAATTCGCAGGCTTTATTACTTAATTTTATATTCTTAAAATTGGATTTGTTGCTACGGTACTGGAGGGTCTTTTTCCCTTTTCCTGATCCGTAAATAATGTAGTATGCCCAGTTAGATCCCTTGCTTCCGGTAGTCCAGGCTTAGAGTTCTGTAGCATGCTCGTTAATCCAACGGTGTAAGATTCCTCCGCACGCTTACATATTGCGACGATATTGTCCCCCTACCTCATAAAGGGCATGAGAGACCTGCCCTAAGGAGCAGTATTTACAAACCTCCATGAGGCTTTCGAAAGTGTTCTTATCCGCTAAGGCTTGTTTCTGTAAGTCCTCGAGTAATGCCTTTGCGACACCTTTGTTGCGTTCCTGAAAGACTGTAAGTGCAGCAATCTGAAATTCTTTTTCTTCCCCGGTAGCGCGGATCACTTCGGACGGCACGCTCGTAGGGGAGCCTTTTTTGTTTAGAAAGGTGTTTACACCGATGATCGGATATTCGCCTGAATGTTTTAGGGTTTCATAATATAAAGACTCTTCCTGAATCTGACCTCGTTGATACATGGTTTCCATGGCCCCGAGAACCCCACCACGATCATTGATTCTTTTGAATTCTTCCAGAACGGCATTTTCCACCAGTTCCGTGAGCTCCTCAATGATGAACGCACCCTGTAGCGGATTTTCATTCTTGGCCAGACCCAGTTCCCTGTTGATAATGAGTTGTATCGCCATCGCCCTGCGTACCGATTCTTCCGTCGGGGTGGTTATCGCCTCATCATAGGCATTGGTATGCAAAGAGTTACAATTATCATATATGGCATAAAGCGCCTGCAGCGTGGTGCGTATATCGTTGAAGTCGATTTCCTGAGCATGTAATGAGCGGCCAGAAGTTTGGATATGATATTTAAGCTTTTGTGACCTTTCGTTGCCCTTATATTTATATTTGATAGCTTTTGCCCAGATAAGCCGCGCAACGCGGCCGATTACAGAATATTCGGGATCAATACCATTTGAAAAAAAGAAGGAGAGGTTGGGCGCAAATTCATCGATATGCATGCCTCTGCTTAGATAGTATTCTACAAACGTAAAGCCATTGCTTAATGTGAAAGCCAATTGTGAAATTGGATTGGCCCCTGCTTCCGCTATATGATATCCGGAGATAGAAACCGAATAGAAATTCCGTATCTTATTATCTATAAAGTATTTCTGGATATCACCCATCATTCGCAAAGCGAATTCGGTCGAGAAGATACAGGTGTTTTGAGCCTGGTCCTCTTTGAGAATATCAGCCTGAACCGTGCCCCTTACACTCGAGATAGCATGGGCTTTGATCTTATTGTAGGTGTCTGCTGGGAGAACCTGGTCGCCAGTTACTCCCAGGAGCATTAAGCCCAAGCCATTGTTTCCTTCAGGAAGCTTTCCCTGATATTCCGGCCGTCGCTGCCCTTTTGCGAGATACATCTCATCAATTCTTTGATTAACCTCACTTTCTAAACCATGCTCTATGATGTATTTTTCGCACTGTTGATCTATCGCCGCATTCATGAAGAAAGCAAGCAGCATCGGAGCAGGCCCGTTGATTGTCATTGAAACCGAAGTGGAGGAATCACAGAGATCAAACCCCGAGTATAATTTCTTGGCATCATCCAGGGTAGCGATACTAACACCTGAATTGCCAATTTTCCCGTATATATCAGGCCGGATGTGAGGATCTTCTCCATAGAGGGTAACCGAGTCGAAGGCTGTGGAAAGTCTGTGTGCCGGCTGTTCCAGAGATACGTAGTGGAAGCGTTTGTTGGTTCTTTCAGGCCCACCTTCGCCGGCAAACATTCTGGTAGGGTCTTCACTTTCTCGTTTTAGCGGAAATACACCTGCTGCGAACGGGAATTCTCCAGGTACATTTTCAGTAAGAATCCAACGTAAAACGTCACCCCATGACTCGTATTTAGGTAAAGCTATC
>CAZFQV010000323.1:0-3236 GCA_964521175.1 uncultured Sphingobacterium sp. | reverse complement strand
AATCATTAATAATCAAAATTAAAGTGATATAGAATCGCTTTTAAGGAGCTTGTTTTGCCATCTAATTCCTATCTAAATTGGGGTAGACAGAATCAAGAATCACAGTATAAGCGGGAATCAGAAACACAAATAGGGACATGAAAATCTCATCAAAAGGCAAATATTCCTTATCAAATCAAATAACCTATATATGAAACATGTTATTTCAAAACTATTCTCTACATCGATAATTATACTCCTATCATGCTTCCCTGTCCTGGCTCAAACAAGCATACGTGGGTCTGTTAAAGGCACAGTCATCGATTCTGCAACAAATCAGCCGCTCGAATTTATTTCTGTCACCGTAAAAAGTCTTGCAGATTCATTCGTGGTGCAGACTACCGCGACCAATAAAACGGGCGAGTTCCTTGTTAAGGGCATCTCTACAGGAAGCTACGAGCTTTGGTTATCCTTCATTGGGTATCAGACCCGAAAAATACCCTTCGCGATCACTGAGCAAAGAAAAGATACAGACTTAGGTACTATCACTTACAGGGAAGGCCTCAGTATCAGCGAGGTGTTAATTCAGGGAGAACCGGCTCCCATTATAGTTAAACGCGACACGGTGGAATATAATGCCTCTTCCTTCAAAACCCAGCCCAATGACAATGCTGAAGAGCTATTAAAAAAACTGCCGGGAGTCGAGGTAGACAAGGATGGAAAAATCACCGCACAGGGTAAAACTGTTAATACAGTCCTCGTTGATAGCAAAGAGTTTTTCGGCAACGATCCGAAGGCTGCTACTAAAAACCTTCCCGCCGATGCTATAAAGAATGTCCAACTGATCGACGACAAGACCGAAAACTCTAAAAACACCGGGATTGACGACGGGCAGCGGGAAAAAATCATCAACCTTACGGTAAAAGAAGACATGAAAAAGGGTTGGTTTGGAAATGCTGCTCTGGCAGGAGGATCCGCTGAGCGTTATCTGGGACAATTGAACATGAACCATTTCAATAAAGATAAGCAGCTCTCCTTTTTATTTATGAGCAATAATGTAAACCAGTCCGGTTTTAGTTGGAATGAACTGCTCGACTTTTCAAACAGGGATTTTACCGGGGTATTCGGTTCAGCGGATGGATCCTTAACCGTTAATTCCAGCCGGAACGGCGGCGCTGATATCAACGGGGTATTTTCCGGCGTAGGTAACGGAGGGTTAATCCATACCCATTCGGGCGGGATAAACTTTTCAAACAATTACGGAAAGAAAAAACAGCTGAGGTTAAACG
Organism: uncultured Sphingobacterium sp.; assembly: GCA_964521175.1. Lineage (GTDB taxonomy): Bacteria > Bacteroidota > Bacteroidia > Sphingobacteriales > Sphingobacteriaceae > Daejeonella. The sequence goes on along the minus strand of CAZFQV010000323.1, from coordinate 1,968 downwards.
GAAGCTACGTGGCCGTCCTCTCCTCCAGCACGGTTTCCAGGGTATCTGATATTCGAGAGCCTCTTGCTAATGAACTCATACTTACAAGTCAATCGGCTTATAATGAGAATAAAAGCGACAGTCACCGGCTCAACCTCGGCATTGATTACAAGCCTGATACCCTCACCAGGCTAAATTTCAGACCTAACCTTTCCCTATCTCTGAAAAACACGCTGAACGATCAGGACTTCAGTTCTGTAAACCAGGTTTCCATACCCCTTAATTCGGGCGACCAATATTTTAAGCAGGAAAGCACATCGCCCTCTTTCGGAGGACAGTTAACTGCAAACAGGCTGCTGAAGGCCGGCAAAGGCTCTTTTAACTTGACCGTTACCGGGAATTATAACAGCTCAGAGATCAATTATCTGAACCGCTCGCTGACCCGGTATTCTGCGACTGGTACTGAAGAAGAGATCGCATTCGATCAGCAATCTGACCAGGAAGCAAACCGCAGCTACGTTAATGGCTCCATCTCGCACGTAAGACTTTTAAACCGTGAAAAGAAGATCAGTCTAACCATCAAAGATACGTATCAATACTCCGATGACATTGCAGACAAGCTCACTCTTGAATATAACCCGCTAAGCGGTCTCTATGAAACATTAGTGCCTGACCTGAGCAACCATTTCAAAAACCAGACCTGGCGGAATACCGGAAGCATCGGGATAAACACTGCGGGGAAGACCATCACATACAGTGTTAATGCTGCCGCGGCTTACCTGGGTTTATCCGGGAAGGTAATGGGGAGCGCATTAGCTGATATCCGGAGATCCTCGGTAGCCTTTGTGCCTGATGCAAGCTTTTCTTATCGCCCCAAAAATGGCGCATCCTTGTTCCTGGGCCTAAGCAGTTCGGTCAATATGCCTGATGTGTCCAGTCTGCAGCCTGTATTTAATAACACCAATCCCCTGTATATCCGCAACGGTAATCCCAGCCTGGAAATGTCCAGATCATTTAACGGCAATCTGAATTACGGTCTTTTTGACTTTAAAAATAACACCTATATAAATTTGTATTCTTCGTTCACCCAAACCCGGAATGGCTTCTCAACCCAAAGCATCGTAGCCCCGGACAGCAGGATACAGACCGTAACGCCGGTCAATGTCGATGGAAACTATAGCTTTAACATCGGATTTAATGCCGGGAAACCCTCCAAGGTTAAAGGTCTCCGCTATAACATTAATTCCAGGCTAAACCGTAACAGGAATATTAATTATATCAATGCTGAGGAAAATAAGGCGAACCGCTTTTCTGTAAACCTGGGAGGAAGTGTGAATTATACCCGGGACCGATTCGCGGTAAACCTTGATCTGAATTCCAATTATAATATGGTCAGTAATTCTATTCAGAACCTCTCAGACCAAAAATATTTTAACTTTAATAACTATTTCAGTATCAGCGGCGAGCCTATAAAAACCTTCCGTGTTTTTACCGACCTGAACCAAACTATTTATACCGGCGTCAACTCTAACAGTAAGAATCCCGGCTTTATCCTTATGAATGCGGGAATTGAGAAGTTCTTCATGAAGAACCGGCAGCTTACGCTCTCGTTAGCCGTCTTTGATCTGCTCAACGAGAACTCGAATATCCAGCGTTCTATAAGCGCAACCGGCCGGATAGAGGATTTCAGGACAAACGATCTGAACCGGTATGCATACCTTAAGCTGAATTATAAATTGCAGCGTGCGGGTGGGAATGCACCGGCGGGAGGCTTGATTATCCGGTGATTTAGGAAAGTGGATAGTGAATATACAGGCTAGCGCGAGTTTGCAACTCCTGTCCTTTCGAATTTGATTAGGTCAGATAGAGTTGCAGTCTCCCATCAGCGATACTGACAGCTATACATCAACAACACTTAAATCTTAACGTAACCTGAGTTCGATATAAGGAAGATTAAAATGATACAGTTATAATTGGTTAGATAAGGAT
>CAZFQV010000322.1:0-3242 GCA_964521175.1 uncultured Sphingobacterium sp. | reverse complement strand
ATGTTCTGGTCAATCCCCACTGTATTAAGTCCCGAGCCTTTTAAAAAAGTCACCGCAGCACCGGGAGAAAAATTTAAATAGGAAATAAAATATCAGTTCTATGAAGTTCCTATCAGTAATAAATAATCTTTAACACAACCAAACCATGTGGAATCGCAGATCTTTCTTACAGGCTTCAGGAGCTATTGCTTTGGGAAGCTTAATGCCTGACTGGGCAGCCGCAGCGCTAAAAACATCAAAATACCCTCCGGTAGGGCTGCAGGTTTATACACTCAACTTTATGCTGAACGTACCGGGGGTCAATACCCCGGCCGTATTGAAACAAATCGCAGCGATCGGAATTAAGGAACTCGAGACCGCTACCGGGGCCGATGGATTGTATTATGGTCAGAAACCCAGGGAATTTGCCAAGATGGCTAATGATGCCGGATTGAAATGGGTTGGAAATCATATTGGAGGACTCCCAAAAACAGCACCAGGAGCTTCATCAAGAAGAAATTTAAGAGATAATCTCTCCGAGATCGTAGATGATGCGGCTGAAGGCGACTGTTCATGGGTGGTCTGTTCGAGTTCGTCGATTACAAATTCAGAGGAGATAAGACAAACCGCAGAGATATTCGTTAAGGCTGGAGAGGCTTCAAGCAAAAGCAATATGAAATTTGCCTATCACAATCACCAGTCAGAATTTAATCAGATTGACGGAATAAGTGCCTTTGATTATGTATTGGGCAATACGGATAAGACAAAAGTGTTTATGGAGTTAGATTTAGCCTGGGCTACCGCAGCGGGCCAGGATCCTGTAGCTCTATTCACTAAATATCCGGGTAGATTCCCTCTTTGGCATGTCAAAGATCTTGACAAAGCTACCGGCAGACCATGCCCTGTAGGAAAAGGCACTGTGGATTTTAAAAGGATCTTTGAACATTCAGAAAAATCAGGAGTGATTCACACTTTTATTGAACAAGACGGTGCTAAAACGATAGCAGATCCCGCTTTTAGCGTAAAGTGGCTAAAAGCCAATATATATTAATTATAATATTGCCTGCCTCACGCGAATTAGTTTGGCCAACAAATCTTCCAGAAGGTTCAGGTGAAGCATATTAGCCCCATCTGACTTGGCGTTTACTGGGTCAGGATGAGTTTCCATAAATAGTCCGTCAGTTCCTACGGCTATCGCGGCTTTGGCAATAGTTTCGATTAGAGCAGGTTTCCCTCCTGTCACACCACTCGTTTGATTGGGCTGCTGCAGGGAATGAGTACAATCCATCACTACTGGCACTCCGAGGCTGCGCATCTCTGGAATGCCGCGATAGTCAACGATAATATCCTGGTAACCGAAGGTATTTCCCCGATCAGTCAGAATGACGTTCCTGTTACCGCAATCAAATATCTTATCAACAGCAAATTTCATTGAACTGGCAGAGAGAAATTGTCCTTTTTTTACATTTACTGTTTTACCAGTTTTAGCCGCAGCGATCAATAAATCTGTCTGTCTACATAGAAAGGCCGGAATCTGCAGCACGTCCACGAATTCAGCAGCCATCGCCGCTTCAGCGCTTTCGTGAATGTCGGTGATCACAGGAATGTTGAATCTCTCTCCCACCATGGCCAGAATCTTCAATGCCTTTTCATCGCCGATACCTGTAAATGAATCCAATCTTGACCGGTTAGCCTTGCGGTAAGAACCCTTAAAAATCAAAGGGATTTCCAGTTTATCGGTAATAGAAACTATTCTCTCAGCAATCCGGAGAGCGATATCCTCACCTTCGATTACGCATGGCCCTGCAATCAGAAAGAAATTATCAGTATTTAAGTGCTTTATCCGGGGAATATTCTCTAACATCAATTTCCTAGTTCTGATAAAAATTTTATACGCATTAACTGGACTTCCTCCCGGGTGTAGTCATCATCACCCAATTCAGCAAGCGCCATATCTATAGAGTCGACCTCAGACGTCCGGAAGTAGTCAAACACTTCGTCCTGTCTGTCCTCCTCGATTAGTTCGTCAATATAATAGTTCAGGTTGAGCTTAGTACCTGAGTTAACAATGGTTTCCAGCTCCTTTAAGATATCATCATAGGATATGCCTTTAGCAGACGCTATATCTTCCAGCGCAATATGTCTATCAATATTCTGAATAATGGAAACCTTCAGTGCAGATTTATTTGCCGCACTTTTGATTATCAGGTCGACCGGCCGATCAATATCATTTTCCTCTACATATTTTTTAATAACTTCTATGAAAGATTGGCCGAACTTCATTGCTTTACCTGATCCAACTCCCTGAATCTGCTTTAACTCCTCCAGAGTAATGGGGTAATGGGTACACATCTCGTCCAATGACGGATCCTGGAAAATCACAAAGGGAGGAAGGTTTTTTTGCTTGGCGATCTTCTTACGAAGATCCTTAAGCATCTGTAAAAGTTGTGCATCCAGGACTCCTGCCTGCCCCTGACTTACTTCCAGCTCATCTTCAGCAACCTCCATGAGATAATTCATTATAAACTTTACCGAGTATGGATTATCAATGTAAGCGTTGCCGGACTTGGTAAGTTTTAACAGGCCATAGTTGTCAATATCCTTCTGAAGGTAATTATTAAGTACAGCCTGACGAAAAAGCGATTTCCACAAAACTATACTTTCTTCTTTCCCTGAACCGAATAGCGGCAGTTTATCATGGCCGTAGGAATTAATTTGAGTAGTCTCAACACCCATGATAAAATTGAGTATGTAATGATCGTCGAATTTCTCTCCAAAATCGCGGATTAGCGTCAGCACTTTTAATAAATGAGATTCGGCATCAAAATACTTTTTGGTGTGCCGACAGTTGTCACACATATTATTACAGCCGGCCTCGTTAAAATTCTCACCAAAATAATGCAGGATCTGTTTACGACGGCAAACAGAAGATTCGGCATAATCAATTATTTCCTTTAAGATCTGGGTACCTATTTCACGTTCAGAAACAGGCTTGTCTTTCATAAACTTGGTCAGTTTATCAATGTCTTTTTGCGAATAAAATGCGATACAGACGCCTTCGCCCCCATCTCTGCCCGACCTGCCGGTCTCCTGATAATATCCCTCCATGCTTTTAGGGATGTCGTGGTGGATCACATACCTGACGTCGGGTTTATCTATACCCATACCAAAAGCGATAGTGGCAACAATCACATCAACTTCCTCCATGAGGAAGTTATCCTGGGTTTCTGCGCGCGTCTTTGGGTCCAGGCCAGCATGATAAG
>CAZFQV010000321.1:0-3253 GCA_964521175.1 uncultured Sphingobacterium sp. | reverse complement strand
CCCGCTCGAAAAGCCCATGATTGCAGTAAGTGCACTAAACCCGATTGACCTCAGCCGTATTTTAATCTTGCTTCAGCTGGACGTTTCTGCGATGATGGGATATACAGGGGCTGTGTTCAAGGATTTCTTTGACACCATACCTGGTATGGTATTCTCTTCTACAATTCTCATTCTTTGGGTTATTATACCTTTATGGCTTTCAACGAAGAGATTTAATACCAAAGACTTGTAACATGAGGAGACATACGTCACTTATACAATTATCCAGAGAACATCACGGCAGCTTAATACTCTCCCGTTTGATACAGGCGGATGCTCCTCCCTATAAAGGCCTTCCTACCGGTATTCCGGAAAAAGCTGCATATGCAATCTCCTATTTCAGAGACGAAATTCAGCATCATTTCAGTGATGAAGAGAAGATCGTTCCTATACTAAAGGGAGTAAACAAGGACCTCGACCAACTTTTACAGGACATGTGCGATGAACACCTGGAGCTGGGCCGTCTGTTTGATTCAATCTCGGGCACAAAGGACTTAGCAACGCATCTTGACCATACTGGCAAAATATTAGAAGATCATATCCGGAAGGAAGAAAGAATTATCTTCCCCATGATCGAACAAAGCTGCAGTGAAGATGTGCTAAACCTTGTTGCAAAGACCCTCTCAGTTAAATAAAAGAGGTTTGCTCCAACAAGTAAATCATAAGCCTCTATTTTGAGGATGTCATAGTCGGCATTAATGGAAAGCTGAATAATTCTCGTTTAAATAATCATTATCCAATATAATGATTTTAATCATTATATTGGATAATTGATGTCATTTATAATCATGTCCGAAAGTTGAAACTTTACAAAAATGTTTATGGATGCGAATACTTTAACAGCGGGCAAATGCTACCATTGTGGTACAGAAACAATAGGGAGTGGATACAAGATTGAAGACAGGGAGTTTTGCTGCATAGGGTGTAAGAGTGTCTATCAGATACTGTCTTCCAGTAATATGTGCAGTTATTATACCTATAATGACACGCCGGGTCAGTCTCAAACTCAATCCCGTAAGCACCTCGATTACCTGGATGAGGCTTCTATTATCTCAAAGTTAGTTGATTATACAGACGAGAATATCACAAGTATTACCTTCTATGTGCCTAACATTCATTGCAGTTCATGCATATGGCTACTGGAGCATCTGCATAAACTGAATCCCGGTATCGCTCATTCAAGGATCGACTTCCTCAAAAAACAGGTGGCGATTACCTTTAAAAACAAGGAGATTACCTTACGAAAGGTAGTAGAATTAATGACCTCTGTGGGCTATGAGCCTCTCATCAGTCTTCAGGATGTTGTCAAAGAAAAGCAGCAATCTGTAAATCGCGATTTGATCAAAAAAATAGCAGTCGCTGGCTTCTGCATGGGCAACGTGATGATTCTCAGCTTTCCGGAATATCTGGGCTTGTCCTCATTTGAACAACGGTTCCAGGCGTTGTTTGGGTGGCTGAATTTTGCTTTTTCCATTCCGGTGACGTTTTATTGCGGCCGAGACTTCTTTGTTTCGGCATGGGCTGCGCTGAAGAATAAAATGATAAATCTGGACGCCCCGCTTGCGCTAATTATTGCTGTGCTTTTTTTGCGTTCGGCTTTTGAAATCATTACCGGGATTGGCCCCGGATTCACCGATACGCTTACCGGCCTCGTATTTCTGCTACTCGCTGGTCGCTGGGTTAAGCAAAGAACCTACAACCATATTTCCTATAAAAGAGATTACCGTTCATATTTTCCTGTGGCCGTTACTATAATTCGGGACGGACGAGAGAAAGCTATTCCTATTGAAGAAGTGCTTGTTGGCGACAGAATCCTCATCCGTAACAATGAGATAATCCCGGCAGACGCCATTCTAATGAAAGGAGAAGCCTTTGCCGATTTCAGTTTCGTCACCGGCGAGTCGCAACCCGTAAAAAAAGTTATGGGTGAGATTATCTATGCCGGCGGCCGGCAGACAGGAGAGGCAATCGAACTTGAAGTGATTAAGCCTGTGTCGCAAAGCTATCTTACTTCACTGTGGAACGACGATGCCTTCGCCAAACCGGAACCCGATTTCAAAAATTTCAATGATAGCATCGCGAAATATTTCAGTATTGTAACGCTTATTATCGCTTTTACCGCCGCCGGATTTTGGGTATCAGCAAATGATACAGGCAAAGCCTGGAATGCTTTTACGGCAGTTTTAATCGTGGCGTGCCCCTGCGTGTTAGCCTTGAGCACACCTTTCACCCTGTCGGCGGTGCTCACCATTTTTGATAGAAACAATTTCTTCCTCAAAAGTACTGATGTGGTGGAGCAGCTCGCCAAAACAGACACCATCGTATTTGACAAAACCGGAACCCTCACAGCTCCTAATGCGGCAGAACTATCCTTTTCGTCCCGGTTAACTGAAGAAGAAAAAGTACTCGCATCATCCCTCGCCAGGAATTCTCTACATCCTTTGAGCAGAGAAATCATCCGTTCTCTAAAACCAGAACAATATTTCCAGGTCGAAAATTTCGAAGAGATCCCCGGAAGGGGAATATCTGGCAACATCAACCATCGCTCAATCAAAATGGGAGCAGTCACAAATATGAATCATCATGCTTCTCAGGCTGCGAATGCCTCGGCGGTACATCTGGAGATCGACGGCATATATAAAGGGTATTTTAAAATACGTCAATCGTGGAGAGACGGGCTCAGCACCCTCTTTAAACAATTGTCGAAGAATTTCAATCTTCATTTGCTTTCCGGCGACAACGAAAGCGAGCGGGCGAAACTTTCTGAAATATTCCCCTTCCCGGGACAGATGTATTTTCGGCAGTCGCCCCATGATAAGCTGGAATATATAAAAACACTGCAGGAGCATAACCACAAGGTAATTATGCTTGGGGACGGATTGAATGATGCAGGTGCTTTGAAACAAAGTCACGTAGGCATTGCCGTAACGGATAATATAAACAATTTCAGCCCGGCCTGTGATGCCATACTTGCCGGCGACTCTGCGGTGAAACTGCCTCAATTTATAGCGCAGGCAAAAGACGGACTTAAAACCATCAGGATGAGCTTCGCTATTGCTGCATCTTATAACCTTCTGGGAGTATATTTTGCTGTACAGGGTCTGCTTTCACCACTCATTGCCGCAGTATTGATGCCTATGAGCACCATTACCATCATCACATTTACAAGCCTGTGCACTCGGTACTTTTCAAAAAAGAATCAGCTAAATTGAAG
>CAZFQV010000320.1:0-3260 GCA_964521175.1 uncultured Sphingobacterium sp. | reverse complement strand
ATTACGCATGCGATTTAAGGGCTTATTCTATCCTCCTTGCCGGCTAGATTATTTTTATGCCTGCCCTTTTCAGGATTGATCATCAACCATTATGGAAGCCGCAGGATCGTAGTTCTATCTGCCTTGGCCTATTCAGTGCTGCTGCTGCTGATTGGACTTGCTCAGAATATTTCGCAGTTAACGGTTGTCCTTTTTAGTTTCGGGTTTTTTAGCAGTCTTCTGAATATTGCCGTGAATACGCAGGCCGCAGGCGTTGAGAGTACTTATGATAAACCTATTATGGCCTCTTTTCACGGGATGTGGAGCCTGGCCGGTTTTGCCGGTGCAGCCATCGGAACACTGATGATGGGATTGGTAATTAGTCCGGCCTGTCATTTTTTTCTGATTTTCATTTTCATGTTGGTCATTATCGGACTTAGCTCTTCTAATTTATTGAAAAATGATTCAGGTCAAAATTCGGGAGGATTGAAGTTCGTGATGCCTGACAAAGGTCTCCTTAAGCTCGGAACGATTGCATTTTGTTCCCTGATATGCGAGGGGACAATGTTTGATTGGAGTGGGGTCTATTTTTTAAAAGTGGTAGAAGCTGAACCCGCCTGGGTGGGTGCTGGATATACTGCATATATGATTGCCATGGCGTCTGGACGATTTATGGCCGATTGGCTTACCCATAAGGCAGGCGTGCAGCGGGTATTGCAACTCAGCGGAGCACTAACAGTTATCGGTCTGATTATCGTCGTCGTGCTTCCTCAGCAGATTACCGCTATTGTCGGATGTTTAGTCATCGGCCTCGGAGTATCATCGGTAGTGCCGCTGGCATACAGTACAGCGAGTAAATCCAAAACAATGCCTGCCAGTCAGGCTCTGTCTACCGTGACCACTATCGGATTTTTTGGACTTCTGGCAGGTCCGCCCCTGGTAGGCCTCATATCAGGGGCCACAAATCTTAGAATTGCGTTTGCTTGTTTAATTATCATGGCGCTTTTTGTTCTGGTTCTATCATCAATCGGAAAATTCAAAACAATTGATTAATCGACGAAATCGGTAAGCGAATGCTGAAGTTAAAAACAGAATTGAGCCTGGTGTGTTATTCGGTTATTAATGATCCGAGGTAAAATGCTTATCTTTAATAATTAGGAATTCAGATAGACAGGCATCTTTAACTACTGCTCACTTTAAAAATTGATAATCATGAAAAAAATTTTCTTTACCCTGGCTTTTGCTGTATCATTTTTCGTCTTTAGCTGTAATCAGGCTAAGAATCCTGATGCAACAGATGCTAAAGACAGTGTTTCGGCTGCGACACAGTGTTATGAAGCAATATTTGAAACGGATACCGCCAGTCTAAAACTTGTTACGGCAGCAGATGGAAAAGTTAGCGGCGATCTCACGATAAGTTTTGGAGAGTTGAAACCTAATTCTTTAGAGAAAGTTGTGAATATCGGTGAGATTGCAGGCAGCTTCAAGGGAGACACCTTATATGTAGATTATTCATACAGAAGCGGAACGATTAATGAATCAACCTTTAAAAACCCAATGGCTTTCCTAAAGAAAGGCGAAAACTTAATTCTGGGTGTCGGTGATATTGAGACTTATATGGGTAGATCTTACTTCGTTTCCGGTAAACCCATAGATTACGACAATTCGAGGTTTACGTTTGTGCCTGTAGCTTGTGAAGATTAGCGAATTGGTTTTATTAATTAGATGAGAGCTGATCTCTTGCCATGTAAAAGCCTTTTCCTTAACAGGAGAAGGCTTTTTTATAAGCCGTTTGAAAATATCAGTTATAACTGAACAGCATCATCAACAGTCCTAAGAAAGTAGGGTGTAGTGATACGCTAAAAGATATCCGGAGATAGTTGCCGATGTGCAAGGGAGATTCGGAAAATTGACTATTGGATTTATCTCCAAATCATTTCCCGGTGAGCTCAGCGACCTTGTTTCTCTCTGTTTGTAATTCTCTTGCTAACCGAACCTCTTTTTCATTTGACTTCGATCGATATTCCCGGAACTCTTCAAAGAGATCGCTATATAGCTCATTTCGGTAGCGGGCTTCACGTAGAGATGTTTTACTGTGTAAAAATGAAAAAATCACCGCTGCCAATAGCGCTAGTATCAATCCCCACATGAGGGTATTATAAGCAGGCTTAGTCAGGGATATTCCCAAAAAACTCATTTCATTGACACTGGCCCTGGATGCAGTCAGCTCTTCCTGCTTGTTATCTAATTCGGTTTTTAGTTGTGAAACAATTTCGTTATGAGAAGCGAGTTTAAGATTTGCATCGTTCAGCAGTTGTCTTTCATGCTGCACGCTATCGGTGACATTTTTCCAAAGTCGCTGGATTCTGTCGAGTCTTATGTTTTTGTATCCATTATAAGATCCCGCTCTATTTACGGTCTCATCGTATTGCTGGCTGAGGGTGCCAGGAGACAATTGAGCATATCCCTGAAAAGAGATAATGAGGAAGAAGGATAGTACAAATATTGAGGACAGTTTGATGCTGTTTACCGACATAGTTGTAAAAAATTTAATTTTAAGGCTCAAGTTAAATATAAAAACAGTATCGAACTAATTTTATTGCCCCGGATTGAAAGATTGAAAGGGGGTAGGCAGGTGATGGCGGCCTTGTCTTGATAAGTCAAAGTATATCATGGTATAATTTACGAAAACTTCCTTTAAATAATTGGGGCGGGGTTAGGCTCCCCTGGGTTTTATTCAGGGAAAAAATAAATCATAAACAAATGCAAAATAAACTCTCAACTATTTGATAATTAATAAGACTTTCCTATCTTTGCCCTCCCTTTAAAGGGGTTTACTATGTCTTGAACGAAGCCCTACTGCTTCGATGGACACAAATTGATTAAAGAAAATGTCAGGAATTATTGGAAAAAAAGTAGGAATGACCAGCATATTCGATGCTAACGGGAAGAACATTCCCTGTACGGTGATCGAAGCTGGTCCATGCGTAGTTACTCAGCTACGCACCGTGGATAAAGACGGCTACAAAGCGATTCAGTTAGCTTTCGACGATAAGAAAGAGAAAAACACGACAGCATCATTAAAGGGACATTTCGCAAAAGCAAGTACTACTCCGAAGCGTAAGCTGGTGGAATTTAAGTACTTTGAAGTTGAGAAAGCCTTGGGTGAAACAATTACTGTCGATATTTTCGAAGAAGGCGATTATGTTGATGTGGCCGGAGCCTCAAAAGGTAAAGGCTTTCAGGGTGTAGTAAAACGTCACGGGTTTAGCGGTGTGGGT
>CAZFQV010000319.1:1745-3271 GCA_964521175.1 uncultured Sphingobacterium sp. | reverse complement strand
GCGCTCCTTCAGCGCTGAGGGAACTTTACTATAGGTACCCTAAATGTCTATGGCGAGCACGCTGCGAGAAGATCTCTCACATTCGTTCGAGATGAAACGTGACGTTCGAGATGGCAAACATGACGTTCGAGAGGACAAAGGTGACGTTCGACATGACAAACGTGACGCCTGACATGACAAACGTGACATTCGAGAGGACAGGGATAGCGTTAGCACCTCTCATATTGTGTCATCCCGAAAGCGCTCCTTCAGCGCTGAGGGAACTTACTACAGTAACCATAAATGTCTGTTGCGAGCATGCTGCAAGAAGATCTCTCACATTCGTTCGAGATGACAAACGTGACGTTCGACATGACAAAGGTGACGTTCGACATGACAGGGATTGCGTTTGGATAAAGCTCCAGAAGCGCCGTTTAAACCCCGTCCATCCCGATTAGCGTCTCCGACCTTTTGACTCAAAATATCCTCGCACAGCAATTGGCACTCACCACCCCACCCGTCCCGAACCATCCCCTGCTATCAGCTTCATAATATCCTCCACGGTAGTATGATTAAAATCCCCGGGAATGGTATGCTTTATCGCGGAGGCCGCAACGCCAAACTCCGCCGCATCCTTCACCGCCATGCCGCTCACCAAGCCGTATATAAAACCGCCGGCAAAAGCATCTCCACCACCCACTCTGTCCACTATACGGATTGTGTATTTCTTAGTATCGTAAAATTCATGACCATCGTAAACTAAGGCGGACAGGAGGTTATCAGAAGCACTTATGGATTTTCTGATAGTAGACACCACATACCTGAACCCGAACTCTTCCTTCATATAGAGAAACATATCCTTATGAGTCTCCATATCAAATTTACCAATAGGCAGGCTGCTCCTTTTTGGGATAAAACCCAGCGTATTATCGGCGCCGATACAAACATCGACGTAGCGAAACAGCCCGGTCATTACTTCCTTTGCTTCTTGCACGCTCCATAACTGCCTGCGGTAGTTCAGATCCATACTGGTGGTAATACCCTTCTCTTTCGCAGCTTTTAACGCTGCCTCCGATAATGCCGCAGCCTTAGCACTCAGGGCCGGCATGATACCTGTAATGTGGAACCAGTCGGTATCCTCAAAAATTTTGTCAAAATCAAATCCGGAAATATCTGCATCAGAGATGGAAGAATCGGCTCGATCATAAATAACCCGTGATGCCCGCATGGATGCACCAATTTCCAGAAAATAAATCCCCAGTCTCTCACCACCCCGAATGACATAACTGGTGTCTACCCCATAGCGTCTTAAATGATTAATAGCAGATTGACCCAAGGCATTATCAGGCACTTTTGAAACAAAAGCCGCATTCAACCCATAATCTGAAAGAGCCGCGGCCACGTTAGCCTCGCCGCCACCGTAGGTTACGTTAAACCGACTGCTTTGTATCAATCTGCGGGAATCCGCAGCGGATAGTCGCATCATTACCTCTCCAAGAGTGACGACTCTTTTTGGCTTTATCATATTAGATCTATAAACGGTTCAA